>NZ_JAHHPM010000047.1 GCF_024606345.1 Endozoicomonas sp. YOMI1 | reverse complement strand
AGCCTGAACACCATAAGCAGAGCCTGTTAAGTAGTTGACCCCATGACTTTTGAAGCGTTCCATAAACTCAGTGATGTCACCCTGGAATGTGAGTTAGTATGCGTTAGTCATGAACAGATTTTTACACCAAAGCATAAACCAAACTCTACAACAGGCAGTAGAGTGGGTACAAAACAGCCCGCCATTATTTAATCGATCGGCCAGTCCTCTGTTTCTGGATTCCCCCTTACCGGCCGGAATAGCCCCGGTTATTCCTGACCAACAGCAGCTGGCGCTTCTGGCCAGTCTGGTTAACAAGAGAAGCAATCCTCTGCTCGGCATTTTCAACGAAACCCTCTGGCAGTTCCTGCTGAGCCAGCTTCCTGATAGCCAGACCATAGCCTATAACCTGCAAGTGAATGGCGAGAAACATGGTCAGCCTGCCACACTGGGTGAATATGACCTTATCTACCAGCTGAAAAACCAGTTCATTCACCGGGAGCTGGCCGTTAAATTTTATCTGGGTATGCCTGGTGAAGCTGACAATGCCATGGGGTCTCCATGGCGACACTGGGTCGGTCCCGGGCTCAGGGACCGGCTGGACCGAAAGATGGATCACTTGCTCCATCACCAAGCCCTGTTGAGTGATACCCATGAAGGGCAGCGAGCGTTATTAACGCTGGGGATTGTACTGCCCGTTGTTAAAGAGATCCTGATACAGGGAAGGCTGTTTTACCCCCTGTGCACAGATGAACCAGCAATAACGCAACTGTCCGACATCAAGCCAATGACTCAGTCAGAAACAAAACAGAATGCAGTGCTATGCCCGCCACCGGAGTACTGCAACCCGAATCATTTGCAAGGTTATTGGTTAACACAAAGCCATTTCCATCTGAGTACCCGGTCCATAACCAGGAATATCCGTTTCCAGATTCCTCAGAAGGTGCAGTGGTTGAATCAGAACCCTGTTGCAGAGTTGCTCGATCATGATGCGGCGCTGCGCCAACTGCAACCGCAAAAACGACCGGTTTATATCAGGGCAATCCATCAAGGGCTTCAGACGCCGTTGCATTTGTTTATTGTGCCTGATGACTGGCCTGAGAAAGCGATGAAGGTCTCTAAAGAACTTTTCATCCAGGATCAAGTCTGACATTGCAGTATTAAGGAATTAACTTCCACATTTCTACTGACGCTACCCGCTAACCGCTACCCGAAAAGCCGGAACCGCTTGTGCTTTTGCGGGCAGCGGGCAGCGGGAAGTGGGCGGCGGCTTTATTCCCAGACTGAGTAGAATGATGAAGTTATTCTGGGACAGATCCCAGGCAGAGCCTGTTATACCACAGGCACTGCCTTTTGACGGAACACAGCCCGGTTGGCACGGTGTTTTTTCAGTTGCAGTGATGGCGTATATGGCAATACATCCATAACCTGCCCCTGGGTAATCTGCTGCTGAACACTGCGCCAGTAACTGGCGGTAAAAAGATCGCCGTGAAGACGGGTAAAACGTTTGCGGATTGCCAGATCGGGAAACAGAAAAACCGGAAACTCTTCCGGAAAAATATCCCCTGGTGAGACCGAATACCAGGGCTCAGCGGACATTTCCTGCTCTGGATAGAGCGCCTCCGGTATCTCACGGAAATGGCACTCGGTCAGATAAATAATTTCATCGTAATCATAGAAAACCACACGACCATGGCGAGTGACCCCGAAATTTTTCAGCAGCATATCGCCCGGGAAGATATTGGCAGCGGCCAGTTGCCTGATCGCCCGCCCATACTCATCAAGCACCGCTTCCAGAGCCTGCTCGTTGCCATCGTCAACCAGCTGTTCAACATAGATATTCATGGGCATCATTCGCCGCTCAGTATAGAGGTGGCGAATCAGCACCTTATCGTTATAGACAATGACGGTAGAGGGGGCTACCTGCTGCAACTCCTGCAATAACTCGTCACTGAACCGGGAACGGGGCAGCATCAGGTTGGAGTACTCCTGAGTATCTGCCATCCGCCCCACCCGGTCATGGGTTTTCACCAGATAGTACCGGTCTTTAACCATGGCCTTACTGATATCTTTGGGCGGGGCAAAATGATCTTTGATGACTTTAAACACCATATCCAGGGAAGGCAGCATAAATACCGACATCACCATGCCCTTTACACCCGGAGCGATGACAAACTGATCAGCAGAGTGTTGCAAGTGCTGGAGAAAATCCCGATAGAAGACACTTTTACCATGCTTGAAGAAACCAATGGAGTTATAAAGCTCGGCACGTTTTTTTTCAGGCACCAGCGTGTGCAGAAATTCAATACATTCGGAAGGAATCCGGGCATCAACCAGAAAATAAGAGCGGGTAAAGCTGAACAGCACACTGACGCTGTCGTTTTCACAGAGCAGGGCATCAACGTAGAGCGCTCCCTGTTCATTATTAAGAACCGCCAGAACAAACGGTTGCAGGTCCTCTCCTGCCACCAGTCTGCCCACCAGATAAGCCGCCTTGTTTCGATAAAAGACCCACTTCAGCACATCCACCCGCACATTACTGCGCCGGACCCATGACGGTTGAGCCTTTTGCAGCGCATGGATGATATTGCGAATATCCCTGCGACGGTACTCCCAAGGCAGTTCAAACTTAAAATCATCCAGTATCTGGCCAACCTGGCTGACCAGCCCCTGCTGCTGGCTTTGATCATTAAAAGCATAGGATCGATAAATACCCCTGGCACTGTGAACCTTAAAGCCATCGAATTCAGACTGAATAAAGCAGTGACGGGGATTCACCGCTTCGCCATTGAACACCTTGCGGTAGATGGAGTTATAAAAGGTTTCCGCCAGTTCAGGGTCGGTTCGGTAAGAGATCAAATCCAGGTAAGCATCATGCACATCCTGCCAGCAGCTACTGTCGCTGAGATAGGACGCCTCAACCTGTGATGCCAGTGTTGTCATCACATCGGTGACGGCAACCTGGTAAAGGTTAATCCGGTCAGAAGCGGCATTTTGCGCAGCACTCCAGTCCGCATTCAGAAAACGGTCCCGGGCACCCAGAGTGATGTCAGTAAAGCGTGTTCGATAGTCACTGAACCCTTCAAGAACAATTCTGGCAATCTGTCGGGCTATGGAAGTATTCATTACTGCACCATTGTTGTTTTGCTCTTATATTTTTATTCCGCGCCGCCCCTGAAGCCCTCCGGTATGAACCACTAACAGGCGTCTGCCCCGGCAGGGAAGGCCTTGCTTCAGGTTTTCCGCCAGTGAATGCCGGATGGCAAACATGACTTTGCCGGTGTATACCGGATCCAAAGGGATTGCCGTCTCCTGCTCAAAGGATTTTATAAACGACAGCAACGCCCTGGTAGTGCGAGCGTAACCGCCATGATGATAGTCCGTCAACAGTGTCCAGTTAGCCAATGCCTGCCTGGTGTAGTAATGAATATCACCCCGCAAAAAATCGCCTCCTTTAAGGACGGCGACACCGGTTACCTGCGTCTGCGGCAACTCTTTTGCCGCAGCCAGCGCCACCCCTGACAGCGTGGCTCCCGTGCCACAAGCCAGCCAGATCTCATCATAGCTTCCTGAAGAGATTCCTCCTGCTGCCAGAATTTCGCGGCAACCCTGCACACCGGACAGATTACTCCCGCCTTCCGGCACAACATACACATCCTGTGCTGACAAGCCGAATTGATGGAAAAGATGGTTGACAAATCCGGCCTCATTTTTGCGCCGATAATCGCTTCTGGACAGGTAGTGTAATTGCATTCCCCAGTTAACCGCATCGGTCAACGTTGCTGACAGAGATTCCCCCGGCTCTCCCCTGATAACGCCAATGGTTGGCATGCCAAAACGATGACCCGCCGCAGCCAGTGCATGAATATGGTTGGACCAGGCACCACCAAAGCTGAGAATGGTAGATTTGCCCCCCTGCTGTGCGGCAATAAGATTGTGTTTCAGTTTGTACCACTTGTTACCACTGATCACGGGGTCAAGTTGATCCAGGCGCAAAACATCAAGGGACACACCCATGTCATATAGCCACCCGGTATTCACTGATTGAACAGGAACCGGCTTAGCCAATAGCTCAATAGATTCGAATACCATATTCCTGCTCCACCGATGAAAATCCCGCCATTACCTACCCGCATCACTACTGGCTCTTACTGCTCTTGCGGGTTGTTGCCACCATTACCGCCAATAACCGCAATGGCACCTGTCAGTCACACGAAACTTCCATTGGGATTAGTGGTCATAAAGCTTACATGCAGGCCAAATGATACGTTCTGACCGCTGGAAATTTATGAATATCAAGTCATCAACTTAGTAAAATCAGCTTAAGAGGCAATTTAATGACCCCCTCCACATCAGCATCAGCTTACCAAAAACCGACGTTGCAAGAACAAAAAGAACCTGAATCAACAGCGGGCACTCCGGCAAAGTTCAATAATCAACAAGTTAAAGTTGTTTCAGAGGCTTCTATCCAAAGTATCCAAAAGTGGTTGAATCAGATGCGTGTTGATGAATTCAATATCACAATTGAGAAAGGAAATGCTGTTGCTAGTTCACTTCCAATATCAGATGCAAATATTTTTGAGGCTAACACCTTGGCTTCTACCCATACACCACTGCCTGATGATAACCAGTCCAAGTTAGACCCGGAACGCGAAAGTTGTCAAAAACGTATGGGCTTTCATTCCGTATCGTCAACAAGCCTTCCGCCGCTTGAGTTTGTGAAAATGAAAAAAATTGAAATCCCAAACAACGTCATCATGTTTAGAGACATGTTGAAATACCACCTGAATGCAGATGGATTGTTGGAGAAAGAGAAGTACACGGGATCTGATAATACCGTGAAACAGGTTGCAGGTGTTTATGTTTTCAATGATATTGATGTAAAGTATAGAGGCCAATTTCGGCCACATATAAATTCTGGGCTGAGCGATACACATTCAATACATGCTGGTGAATTTGACGATGGCACGTTTTTCCTCTTGGCGTTGAGGAAGGAGCTGTATGAAAATCTCTTTGAATATGATCCATTTGATTCTAAAAAAATCGGTTACTCTGGTGATCAACATCCCACCCCTGGGTACAACACACATTCCCTCTATTGCGGAAAGACCTACGAAGAGGCAGTAGA
>NZ_JAHHPM010000450.1 GCF_024606345.1 Endozoicomonas sp. YOMI1 | reverse complement strand
TTGCGCCACCCTCAGGGATGAAAAATCGTTAAGCAAAATATTTTTCACGGCAAAGATGTTAAAGAGCAGATTCTCACGCTCCTGAAAGATGTATGATGAGCAAAATATGTATCAATGGCTACAGCTAAATGAGCTCAACATCCTGCGCTATTCTGTTGTGCTTGAACTTTTTTTTGGTGTGACAGGTATTCTCGTAGCCTTCTACAGCCGCTCAAACGCTGTACTTCTGGACGGCTGTTATTCCCTGCTTTGTACCTTGACCATGATGGCAAACGTACGGATATCCCAGATAGTCAAGCTGCCGCCATCCCCTGAAAGCCCTTATGGCTATCCAACCCTTGAGCCATTAATGCTTTTTTTTGAAGGCATTATTTTACTGGGACTTTGCCTTGCCTTGCTGTCTTTTTCTATCTGCAAACTCATCATGGGTGGGTATATACCGGAGTTTGACCTTGCCCTGGCTTACGAGATTTTTTCAACGATTATCGGGGGAGCTACAGCCACACTTTTTTTTCTGCTTCATCGTTCAAAACCATCACCGCTGATCTATTTTGAATGTCAGGAGTGGCTGGTTGACTCTGCTGTCAGTGCAGCGGCTACTGCAGCGTTTGCGATAGCGTACCAGTTAGGGAATAGTCACCCGGTTACCCCTTTTATTGACTCCATACTCACCATATCGCTACTGCTGTTTTTAGTGGGGCTCCCCTTCAAAACACTGCACAAAAACTTTAAACAATTGCTGTTGAAAGATGTTGCTACCCCAGAGCTGTTAGAATCGACAAAAAATGTCATTGCAGAACAGTGGGACGCTCAGCAAATCAGTATTAGCATGATCTGGCTCGGCAGATGGCTATGGGTCAATATAGAGATAACCATCCATAACGATACTTTGCTAACCAAGGACGAACTTGAGAGCAATAGAGCTAAAGCAGAACACGCCATTAGCTCAATATGTAAATATTATCGTCTGCAGCTTAGCTTTCGTTTTCAGCAGAATAAGTTTTCTCAATAACGTGCAAACTTCCCGATTAAGTAGTTGCCCAGTAGAGAAAAAACCTTGCCACGGAGGCACGGAGGCACGGAGGCACGGAGAAAAGAAACAATCTTTTCCTCTGTGACTCCGTGGCAAAAAGAGGAAGTTATTCAGGGACAATTCCTAAGCTGCATACTTGTGGGCAATTGGGTCAGTAATCACAACCGTATCACCACGAAGCATAAAGTTACCACCGTGAAGGTCTATTGAGCCCACCGTTGACAGTTGGGTCAATACATCAAAGAGTGTATGCAGAAAGTCTTCATGGGATTCAATGATACTGTCATCAACAACATCTGAGATATCATTGCCCGCCCTTTTCACCAAATTAGAACTGGATACTTTTATCTTTTCAACAAACACTTCCAGCGTTTTGATTTCCTCGGGAAACTCACTGTGATCCATACCAAAAGACTGCATGACCGCCTTGAAAGCCCCCCATAAAAGGCCAAAGTCATAGTCATGAAAGTGCCGGGGCTCTGTTGCCCGCGATCCATCATCCATAAAGTCTGACAGGCGCTCAACCACGTAAATGCGAACCACGATCCCGCAGGGTAATGTAATGACATCTTCATGATGAATAACAGGAAGGTGTGGGTTGCTCTGATTTTCCGGTGTCATGCACCATCGGGCAAAGAGGTAATAGCCATCTTTCTTGTCAGGACACACCTTAACCACCTTATCCGGTTCATCGGGAAGGTTGTAAACCGTGGCATAAACACCCTCAGCGACAGGGTCGAACTCTGAACAGCGGTCTAGATATTGTGCAATATCCTGCTTGTCTTTGATTTCATTCTGTTCGACAAGCGCTTTTATTTCCTGGATCGTTTCCGAGTAAATCTTCATGTCTGATTTTCATCGATAAACAGTCAGGCATTTTAATTATCGATATCAACCAATCACTCATGCCTGATTCGGGTGACACCCTAACATCTATAAATGGCCCTTGTCAGCCCCGCTTGATGAACCCTCTGATTTCAGGAATACAGTAGACACAGTTTGTTCCAGCCTTCAGATAACGCCACTTGAACAGGATCGGTAAACCTCTGCTCAGCAATGGCCGGACAGATCGTCTTCTCACCAACCCCAAAGCAGGCACAAACCTGCCTGCCAGCATCTTCTCCCCGGGGAGAGGGTTACCGGACAGAACCCACCAGGCTTCCTCAATTGAGGCAGTCTGACAAAACCAGGACTGTAACCACATACAATACACCACCCTGGAAACAGGGAAATGACTGTATTATTGCGACCAAAAGA
>NZ_JAHHPM010000449.1 GCF_024606345.1 Endozoicomonas sp. YOMI1 | reverse complement strand
ACTACTTGCAGGATCAGCACAAAAAGCGTTTTCACAAAGCCCGTAACCTGAAACGGTCAACGTCGTCCAATGAGTCGCTTCGTGAAGCACGTCAGCATGATATCGAAACCGTCCATGCTGAGTATGTAGCCTACAGCCAGAAGCTTATCCGCAAGGCTGAAATAACCTTGAATCTCTTGAAGGCAAGGATACCTGGAGACTTACGACTGAAAGAGCTGGAGCGCTGGATAAAAGATGCTGACTACCAGTGTCAACTGATTATCCGTCGTGTACTGAACCATGAAACCATTGTGCACAGTGAGAAAGTTTTTTCGTTATTTGAACGCCATACGGAATGGATCAGTAAAGGAAAAGCAGGCGTTCCTGTAGAACTTGGTCTCAGGAATCCTTGCCCTTTCTAATCATGCAAGTTCACTGCCGCACAGGCAGCTTAGAAAGATATACAACAGCAGGTTATCTATCCCGGCAAGTTCACTGCCGCACAGGCAGCTTAGAAAAATACTCTGGATTACTGACCTCTCCCTGAAACGTTCACTGCCGCACAGGCAGCTTAGAAAGCTTAGAGCCGCTCAACATATCATCCGACTCATGTTCACTGCCGCACAGGCAGCTTAGAAATGTAGGATTTGTTGAGAATTGCTAATGATTTCGTTCACTGCCGCACAGGCAGCTTAGAAACTCAAACCGGCTGGTTTCATCTTGACTGGATGAGTTCACTGCCGCACAGGCAGCTTAGAAAAATTGTCGCTGTCTGATTACTGCCAACATTCGGTTCACTGCCGCACAGGCAGCTTAGAAAACTAGCGGAGGTACTGTTTATTGGGGGAAGAAGTTCATGCCGCACAGGCAGCTTAGAAAAGTGACATAAAACGCCCTGGGTCATTTTCCAGGTTCACTGCCGCACAGGCAGCTTAGAAAAGTACTAGGACGTTAGAGCTAAGAAAAGACAAGTTCACTGCCGCACAGGGGGAATATCGATAATGATACTTATCCGGATGCGCTTGTCAAAATGACGACCTTGTCACTCATCAACAACTTTTTGAGCAAAGAGTCTCAAACCATCAGTTTCATGGAGGTACACCTCCCACCCTGGATAGCAAAGGTATTGAGGATGCCTTTTGGTAAAAAAACCATTACAAGGACGTCAAATCACCTCGGCAGATGTGCTTAAAGTCTACGGAATTACCTGCCCTGCTTTAGGCGAAGGCAGTTTTGCATAGGAATTTATATCACTGACTAGCGTATAAACACCGCTTGGCCTCATTCCCGTTTTTTTAGAGTAAGCTTTCACTGAAGAGAAGTTGATTCCTGTGTCCGGATTATAACAACTTCCATCAGGCCGCTGCATGATATAGTGATCCCGCCTGACTTTGAAGTCATTATCATCAAGTCCGAGCATTGAGTAATTGCAAACATGTATAAGCAGCCGTTCATTACTGCACAACGTTGGCGGTGAAGTGCGATGCACTGGACAATATTTTTTAATTTCTTTCCAGCCAGCAGGATTTCTCTGCCCAAAATACCAATCGGTAAGCCCCGAAGAGCAATAAAAGCGACTATCAAGCCCAAGAAGCCTGGCAGCATTCTTGATACCGACCGGACCGGAATCACCACCATTATTCAGATTCCCCAGAAGGTTAGGCTTCAACCCTCCACTACCACTGAGAAGACTGCCGGTAATGCCATAAATCGCCGCTTCAGCACTTCTATGCCGAATGGACTGACCATTAAATCCATGGTGTTTATTCCCGGGTATTTTTTTTATTCCAAGTTCATAAGCTATCTGCTGGAGGCATCGTGCAGCACAGCTATTTCTGTACTGTTGCTTTGGCAAGGTACCGAAGTGGTTTGAGCCAACTAATGCTGTACGCCTGCAGTTCAAGTAAGACTTGATAAATCTGGCATCACGCGAATACCAGATTTGCTTTACCACATCGGATTCCGGGACGGTTACTTTCCGGCGAAACAACCAATAGGCAACCCCTTTGAGCCTGCCCAATCCTTTCCCGGTATTGTAGAAACAGGATGCAGCATCACGACCGGAAAGCTGCACACAACCACCACTGATAGCAACACTCATATTTTCTTCCCTGAATAGCTGTCACAACCCAACAATTGTTGGGCATTTTGAACATCTTAACCCGTCATCACCAAAACTTGAGTGACGAATCAGCAAGCAAACCTGACAATTCATACCACTTAAGCAGTTAACCTAATCGATCATCCTCCGGGAGCCATCCGGGACACGATTTACCACCGACCCCACTCCACCCGGGTATGCACTGGGATCACAGATCAATAAAAACACTCCTGTTGATGAGAAACCACTGGACTCTTGATTAAAACCGCAACGAGCGCAACATTCGTTGTTATGATCCAAGGCTC
>NZ_JAHHPM010000448.1 GCF_024606345.1 Endozoicomonas sp. YOMI1 | reverse complement strand
ATAGTAACTGCCCACTTAGCCAGAAAATACGATTCCATTTGGCCAACTACTTATAGTGGTTGATCCTATTGATCTATATTGAAATTACGGTTTTTCCGAAATATTGATTTATTTTTGTTCTATGTCAATGGCTTTAATTTTTGGTTTATATAAAATTCAGTTTTAGATTTTTAACCCTTCTCTCATTATTCAATTTAGCCAGTTCGCTGGCTGTCTCTGTTTTGAACTCTTCCCGGAGATGGTGGTGAACGGTGGTAGAGGTTTGCGTATGCAGGTCATACAGGCTGATGTAGCCATTGTCGGTGCCGGAGGTGCCGGTCTTCGGGCTGCGATTGCCGTTGCAGAAAAAAATCCTGAACTTAAAGTAGCACTGATTTCCAAAGTCTACCCTATGCGGAGTCATACGGTGGCTGCAGAAGGCGGTTCAGCCGGTGTGATTCAGGATCATGACTCTCTGGAAAACCACTTTGTTGACACAGTTGCCGGTGGCGACTGGCTCTGCGATCAGGATGTGGTCGATTACTTTGTGTCCCACGCCACTGAAGAGATGATCCGCCTGGAGCACTGGGGCTGCCCTTGGAACCGTAAGGACGATGGTGACGTAAACGTTCGTGCTTTTGGTGGTATGAAGATCGAGCGCACCTGGTTTGCTGCAGACAAGTCTGGCTTCCATATGCTTCACACGTTGTTCCAGACGTCCACCAAGTACCCATCTATTGAACGATTTGATGAGTATTTTGCCACTGACCTGATCATGGAAGACGGCCGTGTGCAGGGCGTTGTTGCCATCGAAGTGAAAACTGGCGAACCAAAAGTATTCCTGGCGAAATCCGTGGTTCTGGCAACAGGTGGCTCTGGTCGTATATTCCGTTTCAACACCAATGGTGCCATTGTGACCGGTGACGGTCATGCCCTGGCCCTGCGTGCTGGCGCACCGCTGCGTGACATGGAGTTTGTCCAGTACCACCCAACCGGCCTGCCAGGCTCTGGTGTATTGATGACGGAAGGTTGTCGTGGTGAAGGCGGTATCCTGTTGAACAAGGATGGTTACCGTTACCTTCAGGATTATGGTCTTGGACCAGAGACTCCGGTTGGTCAACCAAAGAACAAATACATGGAACTGGGCCCGCGTGACAAGCTTTCCCAGGCCTTCTGGCAGGAGCAGCGTAAGGGCCGCACCATTGAAACGCCACTGGGCGATGCGGTGCACCTGGACCTGCGTCACCTGGGCGAACAGAAACTGATGGAGCGTCTACCACTGATCTGTTCTCTGGCGAAAAACTATCTGGGTGTTGATCCGGTTCATCAGCCAATTCCGGTACGTCCTGCGGTTCATTACACCATGGGTGGTGTTAGAACGGACATCAACTGTGCCACCGATCTGGCCGGTCTGTTCGCTGCAGGTGAATGTGCCAGCGTGGGTATGCACGGTGCAAACCGACTTGGTTCCAACTCGCTGGCAGAGACTGTGGTCTTTGGGAAGGTTACCGGTGACAGTGCGGCCGATTTTGCCAGCCAGAATGTGATGTCTGATGAAGGCAAATTGCTGGATCAGGCAAAAGCGCACCTGGCGGCCATCGAAAGCCTGCGCAATGCCAATGGTAATGAAAAAGCATCGCAACTGCGTCACGAAATGGTGAAAACCATGGAAGACAGCTTCGGTATTTACCGGGTGGGTGAGCAGATGCAGGCCGGTCTGGACAAGATCTCCGAACTGCGTGAGCGCTTCAGGAACGTGAAGGTGGAAGACAAGAGCAAGGTCTTCAATACCGAACTGCTGCAGGCCTTTGAACTGCAAAGCTCCCTGATGGTTGCTGAGTGTATGGCCATTGGTGGTGTTGAACGTAAGGAGTCCCGTGGTGCGCACCAGCGTATTGATGGTTTCGAAGCCCGTGATGATGTCAACTTCCTGAAACACTCCGTCACTTTCTTTAACGGTGATGCCAAGCCTCGCCTGGAATATGAAGACGTGAATGTAACCCGCTTCCAGCCAGAAGAGCGCGTTTATGGCGCCGCAGCCGAGAAGAACGCGGCTGAGAAAAACGGTGAAGGGAAGTAAGGAGGCCCCATGAGTGATAAAACCATAACCATCGAGATTCTGCGATATAACCCGGAGACCGATGACAAGCCGACATTTGGCACCTTCACCATTCCTTATGTGGAAGCCTGGTCCATGCTGGATGCCCTTGAGCATATCAAGGATGAACTGGATTCCAGCCTGGCTTACCGCTGGTCCTGCCGTATGGCGGTGTGTGGCAGCTGTGGCATGGTGATCAACGGTACACCAAAGCTCGGCTGCGAAACCTTCCTGCGGGATTACTATCCGAACACCATTCGGGTTGAGCCACTGGCTAACTTCCCGATTGAAAAGGATCTGGTGATTGACTCAGAAGACTTCATCAAGAAACTGGAGTCAGTGAAACCCTACATCATCAATGCGATGGAGAAGCCAGTTGCGGAGGGGGTGAATAAGCAGACGCCTCAGCAGCTGGGCCTCTACAAGCAGTTCTCCATGTGCATTAACTGCATGCTGTGCTACTCCGCGTGTCCACAGATGGGCTTGAACCCACTGTTTACGGGGCCTGCGGTGATTGCCCTGGGCCACCGTTATAACCTGGACAGCCGTGATGATGGCTATGAGCAGCGTACCGAAGTGATTCAGGGCAAGAATGGTGTCTGGTCCTGTACCTTTGTGGGCTACTGTTCAGAGGTTTGTCCAAAGAATGTTGACCCGGCCGCTGCCATCAACCAGAACAAACTGCAGGGTTCCCGGGATTGGGCGCTCTCTTTCCTGATGCCACGTAAAGGAGACAAGTAATGAGTCGTCGCCCCTATGTGCGTCCTATGAAGCGCACCTGGTATATGGATCATCCCTTCTACCGCCAGTACATGGTACGGGAATCCTCCTGCGTATTTGATGGTCTCTATGCCATTAACCTGTTTGTCGGTCTGATGCAACTGGTCAAAGGTGAAGCAGCCTGGAATAGCTGGCTTGCCTTCCAGGCCAACCCGTTAATGATTCTGTTCACTGTGGTTACTCTGGGTCTGACCATTTACCATGCCGTCACCTATTTCGATATGACACCCCGCGTTCTGCCACAGGAGATTCGTAAAATGGTAAAAGACAGTGTGGTTAACAAACTGATGTACGTTGGCCTGGCTGTGGTTTCTGCAATCATTCTGGCTGCGGCCACTGTGGGACTTTGACGGGACGGGAGTTAGGAGAGGGAACATGAGTAATAAACGCCATATTGAACCTCTGTTGTGGAGTCTGTTTGGGGCTGGTGGCACCACTATCGCCTTTTTCTTTCCGGCCATTATTTTTGTGGTTGGTCTGGGCGTGCCTCTGGAAATTATTCCGGCAGAAGCGCTCTCTTACCAGCGAATGTCAGCATTCTTTCTGGAGAACTGGATTGGCAAACTGGCGCTGATGGTGGCTTTGGTGCCTTCTTACTGGGCCTGTATTCACCGTATTTACCACGGTGCTCACGATCTGGGTTTGCACCCGGGTGTTGGGGTAAAAGTGGCCTGTTATGGTGGTACGTTGGGTCTCAGTCTGGCAACCATTGCCTTACTGCTGTTTTAATCTGGTTGTATGAAGGGGCCGACCAGGCCCCTTTTTTGCCTAAAAAAACTATCCTGCCGGTGAGGCTTTTTCAGAGCGTTGGCTTTTTTCCTGAAGATAATTTTGCTCGATTCGTCGTTGATTGCGTGCCTGAGCTATTTTTTCGGCCAATGCCGGGTCTTTTGTCAGTAACTCTTCCTGCTCGAACATCACTTGATTGATCTGCTCGTGAATTTTCTGGGTGATGCTATTGACCATTTGAGTACGATTCACCGCTGTTAGTGAGTGTGTCTGGATAAAGCTGTCCACCGCCATTCTGATCATGGAACCCAGCGGACTGTCATGTTCATCGGATTTTTGAATAATAAGATCAAGACTGCCCAGGTTTTCGAGTGTCATGGTGTGAGTCCTGTGGTCAGAATAGCACTGGTTTCCTTTGCATAGAGAGCCGCAAAGTGATTGCCTATTGCCTGTTGAGTCTCGTTGGGCAGAGGACTGACTGTGTTTATTGCGGCCAGAGCTTCATTCAGTTGATCATTTGTTTTACAAGCAAGAATTGCAGGCAGAACACCACCCCATTGACCTTGTCCTGAAAGTGCTTTGATCATTTCCCGATGATCAGGTGATAAAGACTCAACCTGGCGCTGGCCAACGGCCAGATTGCTGGTTGCATTAGCGGTCCTGTCCGACTGGGGAGTCGCCCTGGCTTCGCTGACCGGGCGTCCTTTATGACTGGCGTTGTTATTAGCAGGGGAGGTATGACCCTCTTGTGCTGGTATATAAGATGTCTGGTTGTCGCCAGTTATTTTTGGAGGCATCTTTTCCATCCCCGGTTTGCCAACATAAAATGTTTTGTAAGTTTTTTGCCTTGTTTACTAGTAAGATAATTTATCGGCGGCTTCAGTTTTATTTCTACCGAAAGCTGCCAGTTTATCCGGGAGAGTCTGCATGCAGAAAATAGTTGTGGTGACCGGCGTTAGCCGGGGGTTGGGTCTGGAACTGTGCCGTCAATATCTTGCGGAGGGTGCAAAGGTTTATGGTTGTTGCCGCTCTCCGGAACAGTCGCAGAAACTGCTGGAGCTTAAACGCAGTGCTGGCTACCAGTTTGAGCTGGTTCCTCTTGATATTACCCAGCCCGGAATGATCCATAACCTGCAGTATGTGATTGAAGAACCCATTGATATCCTGATCAATAATGCCGGAATTTATGGCCCTTCTGGTCTGTCTTATGATGAGGTAACCGTTGACCCATGGATGGAGGTTTTGCGGGTCGATACGGTAGCCCCGATGATGGTTACGCAGGCACTGGTGGAAAAAGTAGCCCAGAGCCATGAGAAGAAAATCATCATGATGTCCAGCAAAATGGGAAGTATGGGAGACAACCATAAAGGCGGGAGTTACATCTATCGCTCTGCCAAAGCCGCATTAAATGCGGTGGCTAAAAGTCTGGCCGTTGACCTTGCCAAGAAGGGTATCAGTGTCGGTGTATTGCATCCGGGCTGGGTTCAGACGGATATGGGGGGCGTCAATGCTCTGATTGATACTGAAACTTCAATCAGGGGAATTCGCAAGGTTATTGATCAACTTTCGTTGAAAAACAGTGGCCAGTTCATCAGTTATGATGGATCAGTGATTCCCTGGTAAGTTGATTAATCTGGTGAACTTTGCATGCAATCTATTGTTCAATCGCTACATTTTTTTGCCCGTTATGGCTTAAGCCTGACGGTCTTGTTTCTATTGTCTGCAATCCCATCCGAAATTGCTGGCTTTTACCTCCAACAGTCTTTTGCTGGCAATAGCGAGATAAGTGGAGTGTTTGCAGACCTGTTTGCTTCAGTGTTGATAGAGCCGCTGGCCACGGGGGCAGCGATTTTCTTTATTGAGAGTCGTGATCAGGGGGAGAAGTTAAGCCTTTATGACAGTTTAATAAAGTCGGCGGGTATCTATTTTCAGTTGGCGACCAGTTACTTGGTCGTGTTTGTGGTAGTAATGCTTGGGTTTAGCCTCTACCTGATGCCAGGGTTTTATCTGCTGTACAAATTGATGTTTGTGGAGTTTCGAGTTGCCCTTAAGGACGAGTCACCAATGGAGGCTATTCAGGCAAGCTTTAATCAGACGAAGGAGCAGTGGTCCCTGTTGTTGCCTTTTACCGTACTGCTGCTCACTCTGCTGTCCTCACAATCCCTTATAAGCTATCTATTGATGAGCCAGGAGAATGTACTGCGGTTACAGGTTATTGGTGGTGTTCTTGAGGCACCCTTTATGGCGTTTGCCGTTGTGGTTGGCTTTCGACTGTTCAGCTTGACCAGTCAGCAGCCTTCATAGTTTAGGATACAGGGCTTCAATACTGTTAAACGTATCCTGCAGTTCAAGAAAAAGAGGATCATAACGTTCCGGCTCCACTTGTTGCCCTGACTGTTCAAGGTCTCCGGCAAGTATTGCCAGTTGCTCCGCTCCGACGATTGCAGCACCACCTTTAATCCTGTGGGCAAAGTTGACAATAAGGGGCGTTTGCTGATTGTTGACCGCTGCTTTCAAATTCAGGATGTCTTCCCGGGTGCTTTGGAAAAATGTTGATAATAACTCTTCCAGCAGCGCCTCATCACCGTCGGTGATTTGATGTAAATTTTCCAGATTGATCATAAAACTTCCTGTACAAATCACGGATAAATTAGTTTTTCGCCATTAAACTCCAGTGCTTTAGTGCTGCCTGACCAATAACTGATGTCTTTACCGATGCTGCGATAAACAGGCCTGAAAAGTTCTCACCTTTTTCACTGCTTGCTTTATTAATCTAAGGCAGCGTTACAAATGCTTTTTGAATCGCTCAAGAACAGCCTGGATAGCCCGGTCGAAAACCGGGTTTTCTTCCATAATACGGACAGAACCGTCTTTAATTTCCTTTTTGAGTTCACTTCCAGAGCGCTCCGAAACACGCATTCCCGAGCTGTTGACAAAAATATATCGATGACTGTCTTTACTGAGCCGGGCAAGTTTGCAGCGGAGTCGATGTGAGTCACCTTCGCCAATAAACTCAACCCACTGGCCCGGGTGAAGCCCATCAATAATGACCGGGGCAAATGAGGAGTGGTGCTCCTGAGCATCAGCCACTTCATTCTGTTCATCCGGGAGCAGCTCAAGCTCCTGAGGGTGTTCGGTTGCTTCTGGGGCGGGTTCAGACTGGAGCGAATCTTCCAGGCTAAGCCCGGACTGTCCGCAGGAAAGAATAATTTCCTCAGAGTCTTCCGTGAGACTCTCGGTCTGAAAGTCAATGGTATGGTCATCGTCGCATTCTGTTGTCTGCAACTCTTCTGGCTGTTCGTTGGGTGCTGTAGGATGGTTTTCCGAACTCTCAGGCTCTGGTTCCAGGATGAGATTCAGGTTGAATTGAAATCCATCAAGACAATCCTGAAATACATCGGGGTTTTCGCTGTGGTCAGAGATGATGGTGCGCACAGTATGCTCAATCAGTAGCAGTACATGTTTGCTAAGTTGAGGGTCACGACAGTACAGCATTCCAGCAGACGTTAAGTCATTTAACAAGAGACGGGCCGGGTGCTTTTTGTAGGTTAAAAAAGCATCGTTCAGGATCGCCTGTTTTAAAATCGGGATTTGCAATAATGCTATGGTTTTTTTTACTTCATCAGGCAGGTTGTGATCATCCAGAATGTACTCAAACAACCAGCCAACCATATTGATGAGGTCTTCATGATGGCGTGAGAGTTTTGAATTAACGCCTTGTATTTCCAGGGCATCTACGACCAGGTTCTGTAGGTTTCTTATTGAAACGTGCTGCTCAAGAACATCCACTTGCAGTGAACTGAGGACATTGGCCAGATCAACGGCCCTGACCCTGTTAGCCTTGGCCTCAGGGATGAGCTCGTCTTCGGCAAGCATGTCTTCCAGTCGGGATACCAGTTTCTCAGCAAAGCTATCCAGAAACTGAGGGTTTCCCATGTCTGGATAGTAACTCTGTTGAGGTGCTGGTTGTGTTTGATCCGGGAAGCGGGATGCAGATACGGATTGGTGGCTTGGGCCGGAGGCTGGATTTGCTTCCAATCGCTCAACCGGAGATGACTGTTGGGGGCCCAGGCCTTTATTGATAATTAGCTGATCTACTTTAAGCCAGAGTTCATCAGCCGCGTTATTAAGATGGCAGGCAAACCAGCGGAATAATTGTTGTTCGATATCACGATCTGGATGGAGACTTTCCAGAGCCATGGCAAAACTTTCGCAGATACGCTCCGGGGTGGCAGGGTAAGTACCGTCATGCCGGGGATAGGTGCTCTCGAGACTGCTTTTAATTCGACAAATACGTTCAGAGTTTTTACTGCTTTCAAAATTATTGGTTGCAGAAAGCCAGAGGAGTTGATGGTCAAGTTCAGAATTGTCCAGTAATTCAAGTGTTAAGACACCTTCTTGCGGTGCAGGCTGATCACTCTCTGCGCTGGTCAAATGATCGAGGAAACTTTTTTTAATTAAAGATTCAGACTTCTTCAAACGGTTTTTGATATCGATCCAGCGCATCATGTCCTGATCGTTCTTGATGTCTTCCAGATTGGTTTTTAACTTAGTAAGTAAAACAGGAAACAGCGTGTCGGACTCAGGACAAATGATTTCTTGAACCAGTTGATTTAACTCAGAAAAAAAAACTCTTTGCGGTGGCTTGTTGTCGCCACTTGGACTGAGAGGAATAATGTTGGAAGATTGAATTGACATGCTGGCCACATCCCTGTACTGCACAACGTCACCTGCAAGGTATGAAATACCCACAGAGACCACCAATATCATTTTGCTAAATATAATTATATTGAGAGTATTTAATTATATTAAGTAGCTACTAATGCTGCGTTTTAACTACCTTTGGCCAAAAAAATGACAATGGATCAGAGTGCTATCCCTGTCTGAGTTCTTTGGCTATTTCCCTGGCTTTATCAAGGGCTTTGTTGAAGCCATTTTTAAACAGGTTTTCACGAATCTGTCGCTGGAGCTCTTCCGGGGTAATCTCCCCATCTTCTGCAGCTGTTTCAGCAAGCTTATTTTCCTCCTTGTTTTGTACAAGGTTTGAAAACTCCTGTGACTGCATCGGGTCAATACGATCTACCGGTTTGACATTACCTACCTGGCCCGAGTTATCAGAGGGTAGGTTCTCTATATCCTTATTGGTAATGAGTGACATGGTCAGGCTCTCCCTTGCCCAGTGCAAGCTGGCTTCTGGTAAATTATGCGAATTTCGCCTTATCTGGCGGCATTGTTCGCTAATGCTTTAGTCCCTATAAAGTTCAGTTTAGATTATGAACAGAGATTATAAAAAGACAGAAGACCCGGTTTTTTGTTTAATAATGCCCCCTGACTTAATGAGCTGACAGCTGGTCTGAAGATCGTAAAGCCACCTGTATCACCGCCGACAACTGAAAATAGTACAGCCGGGAGAATACTATGAGCGGTGAGCATTTTACGTTAACGATCAGTCAAAGCACGTCTGACGCTGGCGATTTTGCCATACATATGAAGGAACCTGATAAGCCTGAGCAGTTGTTAGTTCATTTGAGATTTATGCCGTTGGCTATGTTCGATGAGGCTTATCTGGATGATCTTGTCGGTGTGATGGCGAGGAAGCTGGCAAAAAGAATAATTGAATGGCGTGTAGCTCCCGATGATTCTGATGCAATGGATGCCTGTCAAAATGAGGCTCGTGCAGTCGTTCAGGAAGCTTTGGAAAGAATGAAAAAAAATTCAGGCTAGTCTTTCAGGGATAGTTGTATTCTGACTGGAACGGCTTTTGCCTATAAGAGAAGGTCATGGTATCAATCATGGAAGTCCTTCCCCGTTTATCTCACTTCATACCCTGATTTATTTTCTGCTTATAATCATCACCTAAGCATTGGCCATTAAGTCATGCGTTAAACTCCCTATAGGCTATAAGCAAGGGTCTGTCGGTATTTTGTAGCGATTTTTGATGACGAAATAACTCGCTATGGACATGACCCGCTTCGTGAATACTTTTGGCCGTTACCTTCGGCAGAAGTCTTATGATGTTACCTGCCATCGGGAAGTATCGCGTTCATTTAAACCAGCGGCCGCAATTAAGTATTGGTGAAATGTCGTATTTTTATTAAATGACCAATATATTAGCCATAAATAGTCATTGTGACTAATATTTTAGTCAATTATTGGTAATTGGATTTTCAGCTCTCCCCCACAGACTATATTCCCCGACTCTCAGGCAGTGCGACACTGGAGCAATTGCTCTCCTTGGCAGCGCGTATTGAACAAGGTCTCCCGGTTCCGAAAGAGCTGGAACAAGCTCTTCATCATGGTACATCAATCGGTGGTGCCAGACCCAAAGCCCTGATTGAAGACGGTGACAATAAATACATTGCCAAGTTCTCCTCCAGTTACGACCTCTACAGTATGGTCAAGGCTGAATTCATCGCCATGCGACTGGCCAGCCTGACGGGCTTGAATGTGGCTGATGTATCACTGGCACAGACAGCTGGAAAGGATGTTTTGTTGATCCGGCGGTTCGACCGGGAACTGGCCAGTAAGCCCAACAAGGGTTGGTGCAGAAAACACATGGTGTCGGCTCTCCCCCTTCATGGGCTGGATGAAATGATGGCTCCTCAGGCGATGCTGATTAAAAGCAATCAGCGGCAGAGCCAGTTAGCGCTGCTGTGTCTGCAGGCAGCTGACATCTTCCTGCTAACAAGAGAGCAGGCCAAGGATATTATTGAACATCAGAAAGCGACTATCGAAGAAAACTGGGTTGACGTTTGTGATGAGGCTGAACTCAGTGAGGTTGATCGTACACTGTTCCGTTTCAGGTAATTTCTGAACTCTTACAGCTTTGAAAATTATCCGTAGGTTGGACTCAACGGCTTTTTGTGGAATGACAGTGGGGATTGAGGCGCGGGTATTCAAGCGAGGACATTCCTGACATCTTTTTGGTATTAAAAGACTGTTTATTAAGGATTCCAGGCTTTGTTCATAGTAAGATGCGAGGACTACAAAACACGCCTGAAGTGGTGAAAGGTTTTTTCAGGTTGCATGACACCAGCTACGCTTGCTACCAGGTTGCCAGTGCTATTCCGCAATCAACAGTATCATTTCGTAAGCGTCCAAGCAGGGGGCAGACTCCCCCTACTTGTCGAGATCGGCTTTTAATGGATTGGCCCCGAATTTCTCTTTCCAGAGTCGCGGTATCAGTTCCCTGATATCACGGGCCGGGTGGAGGTTGATGCGTTGAAGAACATCAACCAGGTATTTGTAGGGATCGATGCCCGCCAGCAGGCAGCTGGTGATCAACGTCTGGAACACGGCAACATTGTCTGCGCCTTCTTCCGTCCAGCAGAACATCCAGTTCTTTCTGCCCATCGGGATGCAACGAAGGCCACGCTCAAGATGATTGGTGTCTATCGCTACCGTTGGATCGTTCAGGTAAACCTGAAGCTCCTTCTCCCGCTTATGAACATAGCCCAGTGCCTTGCTCAGAGGGTTACTGGGAACCAGGTCAAGCCGTCGCAGCTGTTCCCGGTTCCACTCAAAGAACTGGTCGACCAGGGGCTTGGCTTTTTGTTGGCGATAATCACGCAGTGTATCGCCTTCCAACCCCTGACGACGGATGTCATCTTCAACCTTGTACAATGCGCCGATCTGTTTCAGGGCTTCTTTGGTCGCTTCGGGTTCCGCTTTTTCTGATTTGACGAAATAACGTCGGCTGTGTGTCCAGCACTCGGCATGAGTGATCTTTGGGTATTTTGCGCAAAGGCTTTCGTAACCGGGGTAGCCACCCGTGAGTAATACCCCTTCAAATTCTTTCAGGTAAGGTTCAACCACATCACAGGAGCGGCTGTCGGAGTAGATAAAGGCTATTTCTTCCTGGTCACCATAAAAGCACCAGAAGTAGCCTTTTTTCATTTTACCCTTGCATTTCAGCCCGGCTTTTGAAGGTGTTTCATCCAGTGCCAGGGTGTGACTTTCAAGGCAGCTATTCAGTACTTCATGGGCGACAGGTTGTAACAACTGGCCAGCACGCTGCTCCAGATTGGTCAGCGTGCCACGACTGACGGTGATACCGCTGGCTTCCAGTCTCTGGTGTTGACGGTAAAGCGGCAGGTGGTAGCGGTATTTCTCAACCAACAGGCCAGCTATAAAGCTCACATCGGCAAAGCTGCGGTCAAACAGACCGGAGGGGGCTGCCGCAGTGCTCAGGGTTTGGTCTGCCTTGTGGCGAACGACATCCCTCTGGTATTTCAGAATCACGTAACTGCCCGGACGCTGCGCCAGACGATGGGTATATTTATGGTCAATGATTTCATACTGGTCGGCGTCTTCACCCTGCATTTCAGGAGCCGCAATATGAATCAGCTCAACGGGTACACCTTCCGTGAAGCGCAATCCCTGATCGGTAACACAGTCATCCGGCCTGTGCTTCTTTCTGCGCCCAAAGGTGATGATTTCTGTTTCCGGAATCTCTGGAGACTCAATGCCCTTGAGTATCTCCCCGAGAGCCAGCTGGTCCGGGCTTACTATCAGTCTCTTTTCCGATTTTTCACCAAACAGCTGTTGTTTAAACCAGGCCAGCTGATGTTTGAGGGACTCGTTTTCCTGCTTCAGGTGTTCGTTCGCAGATTTGTGTTCCTGCAACAGCACCTGCAACTGCTTGAGCAGCTGCAGGTGAGAGGGTTGATTGGCAGGAATAGGAAGATTCGTAGCCCTTGAATGTAGCTGCTATTCAGAGGTTGTGCTGTTCGAGTATCATAACGTTTGTGATAGCGGATAGAACGGGTATCAATACCGTCAATGATCAGCTTCAGGTCGGTCAATGCCAGCAGCTGTTTAACCGCCTGACCGGCGTGGGAGTGAAACTGACCCTGCTCCAGCCGTTTACTCCAGATGCAGTAACCGCTGCGTTCAAAGTACAGCACCTTGCACTGGTTTCGATGACGATTGATGAAGACGAACAACTGCCCACTCAACGGGTCTTCCTCAAGGGTATTTTTCACCAGGGCGACCAGGCCGTTGTATGACTTTCTCATATCAGTGGGGCGGTTATAAAGCCAGACCCGCACCTGTGATTCAGGAAAAAACATGATCAACGCCGCATACGCAGGGTTACAGCACCGGGTAATTCGAGTTCAATTTCCCATGGAGGCAGATCTGATGGTGTGTTGTGAAAATCGGTTTTAAATTCGAACCAGTCAAGGTCTGGTTGTGCAGGTTGATCGGGCCTTTCGGTTGCCTGCCTTAGTTTGCGCTTCCACAATGTGAAGGTGGACAGGCAGATATTGCGCGAAAGGCAAAAAGCTTTCTGGCTGA
>NZ_JAHHPM010000447.1 GCF_024606345.1 Endozoicomonas sp. YOMI1 | reverse complement strand
TGAACTCTGATAGATAACGGCCAAGATGCTTGGGGTCGAGCTTATGATAAGTACCAGTAATCGCTGTTTTCACGTTTCCCAGCATGGTATTTACCCAGGTAAACAACTCATTCTCCATAGAAGCATGGCCGCCACCGGTAATGATGGCTGTGTGCTGGCATCCTGCATCTTCGATGCCCCGGAAACAAGACAAACCATCGCTGACGGCCCGGACACCCTTTTTCAGGGCATGTTCTGCCCACTCCCGAATGATTTTTCGCTGGAAGTTATCAACGGCATTGAACTTCATGTAGATAGGGTGGTTATCAGCATCTGTCTGAACTGCGGCCACAAATGGAGCTTTGTTCTCTGAGCCTCTGCCCCGGCGGCCTCCATGGCGCTCACCACCCCAATAGGCGTCATCAATCTGAACAAAACCACTCAACTGCCAGCTGTTATCTCTTTCCATCATGACCTGCATGAGTTTGTGCTTCATGCGCAATGCGGCATTGTAGGAAATGCCAAGTTGTCGATGAAGCGTCAGGGCAGAAATCCCCGCTTTATTCTGGGTGACAAGATAGATACCCAGAAACCAGGTAGTCAGCGGCAGCTTTGTTGAGTCAAAGATGGTGTTGCTGGTAAGCGAGGTTTGGCAACGACAACAATTGCACTGAAATTCAGCTTTCCAGTGAAGCTTGCAGAAACTGCGGGATCCACATTTCGGGCATTGGAAGCCATCTGGCCAGCGCCAAGAGATCAGCTCGTTCTCACACTGATCTTCTCTGCGGTAATTAGCCAGAAATTGCATGATGCCAATGCCTTTTTGGAACTGAATGGTATTTTTACACATCAGTTTTACCTCAAAAAACATGACTATCGACGTTTATTATAGCAGCTGATTCATGACGTAAGGTCAGTGGTAATCAGGAAAGTTTTTGTTTCAGAAAGAGTGGCTGGAAGCGGGGTGTATCATCTTCTCCCAGTATTATGATTCTGTATGGTGGCTGGCCAATAAACTTTCTGAAGAACATTTACCGGATGAAACCATTGCTATTTATGCCGGGGCTTCCCCGCTCAGGGCTGCTAACCAATGGTGACTTCAAAAAGACAGCCCGTGACGATATTAAAAAGATGGTTCGGGATGGTCAGCTCCGCCTGGTTCTGGGGACTGATGCGGCCAGTGAAGGTTTGAACCTGCAACGGCTTGGCACTCTGATTAATCTCGACTTGCCCTGGAACCCTACCCGACTGGAGCAGCGTAAAGGCCGTATTCAGCGTATTGGGCAATTACGTGATACCGTTCGGCTGCTCAATATGCGCTACCGAGATTCAGTAGAAGACAGGGTGCATGAGTTACTGTCAGAACGCCTTGAAGATATTCATGAACTGTTTGGCCAGATTCCGGATGTGCTGGAAGACGCCTGGGTGGATATTGCACTTGGGGAAATTGATGCTGCATCAAAGCTGATTGATGGTGTGAAACCACAGCACCCTTTCGTTGAGAAGTACAGCAAGGTTGAGGATATTGACTGGGAATCTTGTCAGACCGTGCTTTCCAATGTGGAGCGGGTTAGAATGTGAAGGTGGACAGGCAGATATTGCGCGAAAGGCAAAAAGCTTTCTGGCTGA
>NZ_JAHHPM010000446.1 GCF_024606345.1 Endozoicomonas sp. YOMI1 | reverse complement strand
TAGTAGCAACCGTTGAATAAGGCAATAAAAAAGCAGATTAACCAAGATAATCATAAATTACTCAACACTGTTATGAGCCCTTGGCTTCCGGGCTATAAACAACTTTTGAATGATTGACTGAAACCAATTTAAGCAATACGAGGAACTATATGAATCAAAAAGCAGACTAAGTGTTTATTAACTGTGTTTTATGAATACCTGACAGCAGAAAATGCCTGAAAATATACAATTTCGAAATTTCAATTTTTAAAAATAAAAAATTATAATATTTAAAGTCAATCTGTGGTTGACCAGATTTCCGGTAAAAGTGGCCACTAACCATGTTATTAAATAGAAAATACATAGGCAGCCATAAGCGAAAACATACAGGCCCTCGTTATATTAAATTGATTGCCAAACTCGCTATCACCATTGCCGTTTTAACCACAAAAATGGCCTACTGTGAAATTGAGCATCCGGAAAACAAAAGCCTGAGATATTCCGTCGCCGGGCATGCAGTCCCCATATTAACCGAGACGTTGTTTTCAATTGAGAGGCTTCATGAACAATCACCGATGCTGTCATGGGTGTTAAAAAGCAGCCTGCTACAGGCATTTCAGGCAGCATCTCGAATAAACAATTTGTATATCATCTCTTACCGGGATATCAAGGCACTTAATGATTATGCCAAAACCACTAAACATGGTTATTATGAGTTATCCTTCAAAGGTAAGAGAATTTACTTTATCGCTAATGAAGATATAGCCAATCAGATCATCGCTCTTGAAGGACAAGAGCACAACCTTCATACCCATAGAAGACTACTGAGTGCGCAAAACTGGTTTCTGCTGGAAAACAATCCTGTAGCTGCAAGAGATATGCATCACCATAGCTATGGAAGAAAGCAGGCTACACTCTTTCAGCAGGCGTTCGAAAGACTGCAACAGCTGCCTGATACTTCTGCATTATTAACAAACCAGCAAACCTCAGACTTCGTATATGGCGAGAAAGCTGCCGATCTGATAAGTAATCTGTTAACCCAGATATATTTTCAACTACTGTTTTCCAGTGTCTCTCCAGAATACCCCGTGGACAGGAAAGTTCAGCAGCAGGTTAATAAGCATTATTACCAGATAAAGCTGCTTTACCAACAGCTGGAAGCGCATACTGGAAAGTATGATTTAAAAGCCAATCTTTTCATTCATGGCAACAGCCCATTTGCAAAAGATCACCCATACACCAATATTCAAACATTAAAACAGTTTTATAAAGTGCTCTGTTTTTTATACGACGAGCCTCTATTGCCGAGCATTAATTCTGGTAACCACCAGTTCACCAGAGAAACAGTAGCAAGCAGAACAGTCGAGCTATTAAGAAAAAATAATGCAGCCGTGCTGCCAGTATTTGTCCCCTCCCTGACACAGGACCTTGAAGATGTTTCACCACAGGAAGCCATCAACATTATTTTCAATTTATTATCCTGGATTGATAATTCATTGAACATCAGCAATACAGCGACAAATTTTATTATTCACATAGCTGAACATCATCAAAACCAGCACCTTATTGATATGCATAAGCTATTCGCTGATGAAGTCCACAACCTGCGCGCCCTGGCAACGCTGTTTCCAAGAAAAGTGAACCGCTCCTTCCGGGTAACAACCAGGTCAGAAACTGCTGAGCACCGGATACATTTTAAACCGGGTGATATGATACTGATAACCAACGCCATTAAAGGGCACGCCTTTGGCTATGAACCGAGAAAATGCCCATCAAGGCCATACAGCGTGTATATTCTTCCTGAGTTTCTCCAGTATTTCTTTGCGAATTATCATGCCCGATATGATGTCCGCTCAAAACTGATTCCGAACAGTACAAGCTGGTTCTGGAATAAACTGGATGTTGCTCCATTAGTTCTGGAACCAGCGCAGTAACTGCACAGTAATTTATCAGGCTGTCACAAAATGAAGAAAAGCTCTGACGCTGTTCTTCATTACTCAGTTACTACCATGCAAACTGACCTGAGCCAGGTCCATTAACTCACGATTGGCAACGGCAAACATGGCCAGATCGGCCTGTGGAGCACTGCGTATATCGGCCAGCATACTCTGCCAGCGGGCTACCAGGGCATGATTATCCATAATCCATTTATCAATGGTTTGCTCAATGGGTACGCCATCCTGCGCCATAGTGATGAGCCCTTCGGATAATTTACGCTGCTGCCAGTTCAGTTCATCCCGGGCGCTGTCACGTGCCAGAGACTGCCAGTGGTTTGTCACCTCCAGTTGCGACAGGGCATGACCATACCAGTTCAGCTCCAGGCGAGAACCTATGGTAAAGAAAGTCCTGATGGCTACTTCCAGGGGAACCCCGGTTTCATCGGCCACCCTGATTACCGGCAGCGCACTTAACAGATAACGCTGCCCGGCAACCACCAGAGCCAGTGCCTGTGGAACGCCTTGTACAACCATACTGTCAACAACCTTGTCCAACTCTGCCTTTTCTTCTTCACCGAGAGATTCGGTAAAACAAGCCAGGAATTTTTCCACCCTGGGTCCATAATGTTCAACACACTCAGCCGGTATCAGGTCCTGACGCTTCAGGCGGATAAACCAGCGGGTTATTCGCCTCACCAGTTTGATCAATGCGCACATCATCCTGTACTGCAATGCACTGGAAACCTTATGATCCAGTTGCTCAATCATCATCCAGTAACGGGAAACATCAAACACATCACGACTGGCACTGAAGGCACGGGCTATCTCGGCCGATGAAGCCCCCGTTGTCATCTGCAGCCGATAAACAAAGGTAATCCCCATCATATCAATCAGATGGTTGGCAATCTGGGTAGAGATAATCTCTTTGCGCAGACGATGTCTTCTGATCTCTTCCGGGAAGCGATCCACCAGAATCCGGGGAAAGGCACTGTATAATTCCTGGGTAAGATATCGATCATCAATCACCGTCGAGTTCAGCAGCGCTTCTTTCAGGTCGGCTTTACTGTATGAAATCAACAGGGACAATTCAGGCCGGGTTAATCCCTGCCCATTAGCGGCCCGTTCGGCCATCGCTTCATTATCTGGCAAAAACTCAATGGTTCTATCCAGCTTACCCTGTTCCTCAAGGTGCTGTATAAAACGACGATACTCGCCCATTCTTGAGGCAACGTCCGACTCAACCACAGAAATCGCCTGTGTCTGACGATAGTTATTGGTCAATACCAGGGCTGCCACTTCATCTGTCATGCTTTCCAGCAGCTGGTTTCGCTGTTTAGTGGTCATATCACCATTGGCGACCATATCATTCAGAAGAATCTTGATATTGACCTCGTGATCAGAGCAGTCAACGCCACCGGAATTGTCGATAAAGTCGGTATTCAACCCACCGCCCTTCAGCGCATACTCCATACGCCCCAGTTGACTCAGCCCAAGATTCCCCCCTTCTCCGACCACACTGGCCTGAACTTCACAACCATTAATTCTCAGTGGATCGTTGGCCTTATCCCCCACGTCGCTATGGGTTTCATTCATTGACTTGATGTAGGTACCGATACCACCATTCCACAACAGATCTACCGGGGCCCGCAGCATACAGCGAATCAACTCATTGGGTGGCAGATGATTGGCGGTAATGCCAAAGCGTTGCTTCATGGCAGGTGTGATAGCAATGGATTTTGCCTGGCGGGAAAAAACACCCCCGCCTTCAGAAATCAGGCTGGTGTCGTAGTCTGCCCAGCTGGAACGGGGCAATTCAAACAGACGACGCCGCTCGGCAAAACTCTGATAAACATCCGGGTTGGGATCGACAAAAATATGCAGATGATTGAATGCACCGATTAAAGCAATGGTTTCAGAGCACAGCATACCATTGCCAAAAACATCTCCGCCCATATCGCCAATACCGATGGCCGAGATCACATCCTGCTGGACATGAATACCTTTTTCCCGGAAGTGTCTCTGCACCGAAACCCAGGCACCTCTGGCGGTAATCCCCATCTTCTTGTGGTCATAACCCACACTGCCCCCGGAAGCAAAGGCATCCCCCAGCCAGAAGTTGTAATCCTGCGCAATTCCGTTGGCGATGTCGGAAAACGTCGCCGTTCCTTTATCAGCGGCCACCACCAGATAGCTGTCACTGTCGTCATACATCACCACGCCATCGGGATGAACCACGTCGCCTTCCACCAGGTTATCGGTGATATCCAGCAACCCTCTGATAAAGGTTTTATAACACCGAACCCCCTCTTCCATAATCGCTTCCCGGGTGCCATCAACCGGCAACTGTTTGGGGACAAAACCACCTTTGGCGCCAACGGGAACAATAAGGGCATTTTTCACCTGCTGGGCCTTGACCAGCCCAAGAATTTCCGTTCTGAAATCTTCCACCCGGTCAGACCAGCGCAAACCGCCACGGGCCACCTTGCCACCCCTCAGGTGGACACCTTCAACAATAGGCGAGTAGACAAAAATTTCATACAGGGGAACCGGTTTGGGAATGTCCGGTATCTCCCTCGCCGCCATTTTCAGGGAGATATACGACTTGGCACTTCCTTCGTCATCCTGCTGATAAAAGTTGGTTCGCTGTGTTGCCTTGATCACATCCTGATAACACCGGATAAGCTTGTCTTCACTCAACACTTCCACCTGGTCAAGCCCATTGAGAATTTGCTGCTGAATATGCTGCTGACGGGCAAGGCGCTGTGTTATGGACAGCTTCAGCATAGGATTGAAGCGAACCTCAAACAACGCCACCAATAGCCGGGCAATCTCAATGTTATTGCACAACGTTTCAGCAATATAAGTCTGACTGAAACCGACACGAATCTGCTTCATATAACGGGCATAAGCCCGAAGCATGGCAACCTGCCGCCAACTCAGGCCAGCGGATAATACCAGCCGGTTAAACCGGTCATTTTCCGCCTCCCCGAACCAGATTTTTTCAAACGCTTCCCGGAAGGTGGGACCCACTTTCTGCAGATCAATGTTAATTCGTGAATCGATGCTTAATTGAAAGTCATGAATCCAGATGGTCTCACCGGAAGAGGTATGAATCAGATAAGGATACTCACCAAGCACACGCAGGCCCAGGTTTTCAATAATTGGAATCTGGTCAGCTAACGGCAGAGGCTCAATAAAGTGGTACAGTTTCAGGTGAACCAGCCCGGCGGCATCATCCAGTGACTGGTAAAATCCCATGGAAAGGGGGCGATCATTGTCCATTTTGGCAAAATGGCGAATATCCGTGACCGCAGACTGAGGCTTGAACGCTTCCTGATAGGCTGCACTGAACCCATCAGAGAACCTTGACAGCAGTTTATTCCCCCGCACTTCCCCAAAGGTTTCCAGTACCTCTGCCCTGAGGTCATCATTCCAGGATGATCCAGCGAGCATAATCTCCCGGGTAATCACGTCCAGATTGTAATCAATTCGCCCTTTCAACTTGAACACGAAATGAACTCTGGCCAGGATCGACTCAGAAAAATAGGTGGTAAACTCGCTGTCTTCTGCCTCCAGCCGGTGACAGAGAATGTTTTCCACCCGCTGGCGGAAGCGGGTGCTGTAGATGTCCCTTGGCACATAGACCAGCGCCGAACAGAATGGCCCGTATGGGTCCTGCCGGATAAAGACTTTTATCTGTTTCCGCTCCTGCATTCGCAGGATTGACATCGCGGTCTGGAAAAGTTCGTCCTGACTGGTCTGAAAGAGTTCATCCCTGGGAAAAATCTCCAGTATCTGTACCAGATCTTTGCCATGATGGCTTTTGGGGTCCAAACCAGAACGCTGGATGATCGCCGACACCTTGTTACGGATATAGGGAATGGCATAGGGCGTCTTGCGATAAACCGGAGAGGTGTAGAGACCAACAATACGCGCCTCACCAACAATGCGTCCCTGCTCATCAAAGCGTCGCACAGTAATAAAGTCAGGATAGGCTGGCCGGTGAACACTGGAGCGGACAGAAGCTTTGGAGAAAGAGAGCCGCTCAGTCAGCTCAAACAGGTCATGCTCAATAAAGGGTTCCAGTGACAGCTGACCGGGCTGACCTTCATTGGCAGGTTTCAACAGCCCAAACAGTGACTCCGATGGTCTTCTCAGCCGACGGCTGCCTTCATGTTCTGTGACAATCAGCTCTTCATAACCCAGGAACGTGAAATTGTCATCCAGTAGCCATTCCAGAAACGCCTGAACCTCATCATCCTTTTTCAGCAAGCCTCCCGGCATGGCCTCCGGCTGCCCGGTCATGGCCGCCAGCCTTTTCACCCGCCCGGTCATTTCCTTAAAGTCATCCACAATTCGACTGACATCTCTCAGAACCGCATTCAATTGGCTGTTCAACTGGTCCAGTTGACTCTGGTCCTCACAACGATCGATTTCGAGATAAACAAAGGCCTCCTGGCAAACAAACTCTCCCTCACCCCGTTCATCCCCAAACTGCAGGGTCATGTCTCCGGCACGCCGGGAATAGAAGACCCCATTGCGCAATAAATGAATGGTTGAGCCATAATCGTTCAGTTTCATCCTGAGCGAGTCCACCACAAAAGGCATATCCCGATGGAGAATCCGGATGACGGTATGGGTTGAGTGCCAGCCATGCATGTTATATTCCGGATTGATCACCTCAATGCGCGGCTGGCCTGGATTATGGTATTGAATAAACTTCCAGAATGAATGGGTAGCCCCCAGCAGTTCCTGCCAGTTGCCGGATACCAGATCCTCATGAGTATCCAGTGAGTAATATCGATAGACAAACTCATGAAAGCTATCCAGCTGTTCTACCGGAATATGGGCAGCCAGATCACTGATCAGTTTATCCAGAGTTTCTTCACGTTCCTGACTATTTAACTGCCCCATCCCTGGCCTCTCCATTTTGAATAGATATCTGTTTTAAAATCCATGTACTAGACCATCGGCCTTGGCAAACCTATATTGAAGGGCGCTATCGAAAATAAGGCTGATAACCGTAAAGCATTCGACAAGACACAGGGATGGGACTTATCAATAGCGCAAATGACTTGTAGAATTTCCAAACTGTAAAGTGGTGCCATGCACTCTCTTTAAAGACGCAGACAGATTGCCAGGTTAAAAAAAATGTCATCAAGCCACTGTTTTACCCAATTCAGTCAGCTGAAAAACTACCTCTCCAGCACCATCATTGGCCAGGAACATTTGGTTAACCGCCTGTTAATCACCCTGCTGGCTGACGGGCATCTGCTGGTTGAAGGTGCGCCCGGCCTGGCCAAGACCAGAGCGGTTAAAGCACTATCCGATGGTCTGGATGCCGATTTCCACAGAATCCAGTTTACTCCTGACCTGCTGCCTGCCGATGTCACCGGCACCGACATCTATCTGCCGGAAGATGGCAGCTTCCGGTTTCAGCCCGGCCCGATTTTTCACAACCTGATTCTTGCGGACGAGATCAACCGCGCACCGGCCAAAGTTCAATCTTCCCTACTGGAAGCCATGGCAGAGCGGCAGGTCAGTGTTGGCCAGAAAACCTACCCATTGCCTGATGTTTTTATGGTTATGGCCACCCAGAATCCTATTGAACAGGAAGGCACTTACCCATTGCCGGAGGCCCAGCTGGATCGCTTTATTATGCATGTCCGGGTAGGCTATCCCGATATTGACGCAGAGCGGGCGATTCTGAAACTGGCCAGAGGGGAAGCCATGCAGACACCGGTTGAGCCCCCGCAATCCCCGCTTACCCGGGAAGAAATTCAGCAGGCCCGCCAGGAATTGCTGGCCGTGCATATGGAGCCATCGGTTGAGGAATACATTGTTCAGCTAATTAATGCCAGCCGCCACCCGGAACGTTACGGTGACCAACTCTCAGGATGGCTGGATTATGGCGCAAGCCCCAGGGGAACCATTGCCCTTGATCGCTGCGCCCGCGCTTATGCCTGGCTGCATGGCCGTGATTATGTCACCCCTGATGATGCCCAGGCGATCGCCCACGACGTGCTGCGCCATCGGCTGTTGCTGACCTTTGAAGCAGAAGCCGAGGGTAAGGATGCAGACCAGATCATCAACCAGCTATTAGACATAGTTCCCATCGCCTGAACTGATTCAAACGTGCATTGAAGAAGGGCTATCAGAGAAAAGCCATGAGTGGAGCCTACTGTACATTACAGAGCCTGGTTAATCTGCGGTTGTCGGCCAAGGACCTGCCTTTGTTTCGCCAGGGACGCAGCCTGCGGCAGATGCTGGGTAACGCCCGTTCCCCGTTCAAAGGCCGTGGTATCGACTTTGAAGAAGTCAGGGCGTATCAGTTCGGGGATGATATCCGTTCCATCGACTGGCGGGTCACGGCCCGGAGAATGAAGCCGCACACCAAAGTATTTCAGGAAGAACGGGAACGGCCGGTGATGATTTTGCTCGACCAGAGCCATGCCATGTTCTTTGGCAGTCAATTGAACTTCAAATCCGTTAGTGCGGCGGAAATCTCCGCTCTGATTGCCTGGGCGACCCTTAACCATGGTGACCGGATTGGCGGTGTTCTTTTCAATGAACATGAGCTAAATGAAACACGGCCAAAGCGTTCCAGAAAAACGCTGATGCACTGGCTTAACCAGACTGAACGGATGAACCGGAAACTCCGCCCGGCCAGCATAGCCAGTATGGATGCGGAACATGGACTGGCCAGAACCCTCAGGCATACCCGGCGAGTGGCACACCCCGGCACCCAGATATTTCTGATCAGCGATTTTAATCAGGTTAATAAAGAGTCCGAGCAGCATCTGGCTCAGCTTGCCCGCCACAATGAACTGATGGCCATCAAGGTGAACGACCCTCTTGAGCAGCAGCTGCCAAATCCGGATCAATACCGAATAACCGATGGCATGCACAATCTGTCGGTGAACACCGGCCACCCGCAGCTGCGCCAGCAGTTCCATCAGCAGTATCTGACCCATCATGAACAGCTGAAGCAGATGCTTGCACGGTATCGCATCCCGCTGCTGGAGATTAATTGCGCCACACCAACCGCACATCAGTTACTGGGGCTGTACGGTGTCAGGACAAACAACAGGGAGCTGGCTCAGTGAAGATAAGTAGTTGGCCAAATGGAATCGTATATTTCTGGCTAAGTGGGCAGTTAC
>NZ_JAHHPM010000445.1 GCF_024606345.1 Endozoicomonas sp. YOMI1 | reverse complement strand
CATCCACGATGGATACCGAAGGGGCGGTAACCAGCAGTTTGCCACTGTCTGGTACCGAGGTATCAGCAGGCTTATCAGAGATTACGAAAGAACTGTCAGCATCGCTAAAAACAGCGTCGTCTGCCGCACAAACCACCTCCGCCGCAACACTCCCATCGTCCTCTGCCACCGACGATGCTGAAACCGACACCTCCCGGCCTGTGGAGGTATCCAGTACGCCCGCCGAGCCGGTTGCGACCCCCACCACCTCCCCAGTCACTGAAAGCCACCAGGAGCCGATGGGTCCACAGGACAGAAAGCTGTTGAAACTGTATGCGGACCGGGGACAGCTAATCCATGATGCCTATGCACGGCAAATAAACGACATCGAAAATAACAATGCCCGGGCGATGCAGATGATCGAGCCCAGTTATGAAGAGATAGAAATCAACGACAGGATATATCTTAAATGGCCGTTGCAGCGGCTGCTGTGTTGTGCACACGGCCTGCGGGCCATGGACCGGCAGCTCAGGGACAACTTCCTGATCATCAGCAGTCTTGCCCAGCAATGCATCCGCTATGATGCCAGCCATGATCAAACCATCAAGCCCGGTATGACCGACGGGCATCCTGCCCGGGAGGTCATTATTGCTGACCTGGTCAACCAGTTCCTGAATATGTATGCGCAGTACGGTGAAGCCCGTTTCAATATGATCAAGGCTACCGGGTTTCCTATGGAAGAGACGGCGGAGTCAGAGATATTCCAGGGTTTCAACGCCCGGAGCATGGATAGCACGGTCAATGCCCTGTTGCACCAGCCTTCCGGCTTGTCGGCCCCGTTTCGGGACGTTCTCCAGGGGCTGGCAGACAGCCTGGATCATGAGCCACAGGTCAACGATCTCAGGACACCCCGGCCGGATCGGCATCTGTTGCAGGTCATACACAATACCACCGTCGCTGATGATGAGTTTACCTTGCCACAAGCCAGGCTGGACCCCGGGGATATGGCCGCGACCAACCGGATCATCCGGGCTGAACAGGCTCACTTTATCGCCAATATGAGGGAGCTGGAAGACAGAAGACATTTTCCGATCGATTACCCGAAGATATTCCAGAACCCCGCAGACTATGAGGCGGTGTTTCAGGATGAAGACACCATTCCCTGCCACAGGGCTGAACCGGGACTGGCTGACACCTCGGCCCTGGCCCGGCTTTTATCGCCTCCTCAACTATCCACTTCGCAAACACACCCTTCCCAAACACCGAAAGCCCCCCGTGAGGCGACCCTGTCGGCCATTTCCCAAACACCGACAGCCCCCCGTGAGGCGACCCTGTCGGCCATTTCCCAAACACCGACAGCCCCCCTTGAGGCGACCCCGTCGGCCATTAACGATCGTGCCGACGCTCAGTCATCGTCGCCAACCGTTGTACCGGGTCACACCACCCAACCCGTTGCCACTCCAGCCTCCTCTGTCACTGATAGCCGCCCGCCGCAAGTGGGTGCGCAGGGCAGAAAACTGCTGAAACTTTATGCGGACCGGGGCCAGGTGATCCAGGACCGCAATATGTGGCAGATAAACGACATTAAAAATAACAATGTCCGGGCGATGCAGGCAATTGAGCACAGTTGGCAAGAGATAACAATCAATGACCGGACCTATCGTGAATGGCCCCTTGAACGGCTGCTGTGTTGTGCACACGGCCTGCGGGCCATGGACAAACTGCTCAGGGATAACTTCCTGACCATCAGCAGCCTTGCCCAACAATGCCTCAGCTATGATGCCAGCCGTGGCCTGACCATGAATCCACAAGCGCCCGGGGAAAGCCCGGCCAGGGAGATCATCATTGATAACCTGGTCAACCGGTTCCTGAATATGTACTCACAGTTGGCACAGGCGCGGTCCGAGATGATCCTGGCCACCGGGTTTCCCATGAAAGAGACCTCCGAGGCCGGGCGTTTCCGGGGATTTAATGCCCAGGGCATGGATACTACGCTCAAAGCCCTGTTGCGTGATGCTTCCGGGGTGTCCGCACCGTTTCGGGACGTTCTCCGGGGTTTGGCGAACTACGTGGACAGGCAGATCACGGAGGAGCGCCTCGACGATGGTGACGATCTGCGAACCCCAAGGCCCGATGAACAACTGTCGTCGGTGATACACAATGCCACCGTCGCCGATCATGAGTTCACCTTGCCGTCGGGCTGGTTGGAACGCGGAGACCTTGATGCGACCAACCGGATCATCCAGGCTGAGTCGGACCGTTTCATTACCAGGATGGGGGTATATAGAGACTGGGAACACTTCCCGGTTAATTACCGGAAGATCCTTGAGAACCCCACAGATTATGATGCCGTATTCCAGAATGACGAAACCGCTCCCTGCTATAACAGCGAATCGGGACTGGACGACACGTCGGCACTGGCGCCGCTGCTCTCCCTCCCTCCGGCTACGTCAAACTTCACCTTGACTGAGCGGAAACTGCTGAAGGGGTATGCCGACCAGACCACGGCAGTCTATGCCGACTATGCCCAAAAGGCCAGGGCCATAAAGCAGCAGAATCAGCAGATTATGGCAGCCATACCTGCGATCGAGTCAGCCTCAATCACCTGGCCGGAAAAACGACAGGTGTGCTGCGTCAACTTGCTGGAGACGCTGGAGAGGCAGCTCCGGGACAGTTTCCTGAACATGAGCAGTACCGCGGGGCAGTACCTCCGCTACGATAGCGACCAGGTGCAGACACCCGGCGGCACACCAAACCAGCGCTCCACCGAAGCGTCGATCATCAGGAATCTGGCCAACCAGTTCCAGAATCTGTATGGGCTCTACAGCGCTGCCCGTTATGACATGGTCAAGGCCACCGGATTCGGAGGCGAGGCGGCAACGGATGATCGCTTCCAGGGTTACAATGCCGGGGCCATTGTCGGGGCGGTGACCGGGTTGCTGGAGAGATCGGCCAGGATGTCGGCCCCCATCCGGGAGGTGCTGCAAACGCTTGAGAACGCTCTGGACCATGAACATGAGGATCTGCGCACCAACGATAGACGTCCCCCGCAGCCTGATACCGCACTGCAGCGGACGGTGGAGAATGTCCGGGTAGCGGATGATGAGTTTAACCTGTCGCCACCCATGCTGGACGCCCGGGATCTGACGGTGATCGATCAAATCATCCTGGCCGAGCGCAAAGCCTACTTTCAGAACACGCGACTTCTGAGGGATAAGCATTTCGTGATGTTCGGCGACGTGTTCGACAATACGACGGATTTGCAAAATCAGTTGTATGGCAAGGAGCTTCCCTGTCCGACCAGCGAGCAGGGGCTGGACGACACGTCGGCACT
>NZ_JAHHPM010000444.1 GCF_024606345.1 Endozoicomonas sp. YOMI1 | reverse complement strand
TTCTGGTTCTACAGATGGCTCAGCTGCTTCTTCATCAATGACACCTGCATCAACAAGCACGACAGCCGAACAGACAACAACTCAACAATCAATAACCGAGAAAAAAGCACGATCAACGTCTGATACCGCCAGTCAAAAAATAACTTCTAGCATTTCAGATAGCACAACGGCTGCGTCACCGCTGACAGAAACTTCAACAGCCACAGGAACAACTCCATCAACACAATCGCCAGCAACCGCTATAACTCAGGCGACAATTGATAAAACAGCAATACTTCAATCGACAACCGGGCAAGCAGCATTATCATCTGCAACCACCGCAGCAGGAGGTGACCCTCGCATCTCTGACAGCACAACGCCGTCTCCAACCTCAACAATCATCTCAACCGCTGCACAGGCCAGACAATCAAAACAAACAACCCCCGACACGGCCAAGCAGTCAGTTATTTCTGCTTCCAGAGATAGCTCAGCTGCTTCTTCCTCATCAATGACGCCTGCATCAACAGGCACGGCAGTCGAAAAGACAACCACCACCACAACAACAACACCTGACAGCACACCGCAAGAGAAGACCGCCAGTATTTCCAATCGTACAAACCCGACCGAAAACACAACGGCCACGGCAACAACAAATTCTACGTCTTTGCCAAAGACGGAATCTGATAACAACCAACGGCTGCGGCGATTCATCAAATCATTCACAGACAAATGCAAAACGATCCATTCACGATTCAATAAAGAAATGGCCAAAACCTATGCCGATACCCGCAACAAGGTTCGCCAGGCACCAGCAACCGAGGGGCAACCATTAGACAGTTTGGAAAAAGAGATTCTTCTGGGGGATTCATTGCACCAACTGAATCAACAATTCAGCAACAAGTTTCTGAATATTTATAAAAATGCTCACCAGTTTATGAAGCATCTGACCCCGGCTGCAATCAGTAAAAAAAATCACCGTACTGCCCAGTCCATCATCAGCGCCAAGGTCATTTCCGAGTTCCAGACAATGTATGCCACGTTCAGCAATATACGCCTGCAGATGCTGTCAGACCTGGGCTATAGCAACCAACAACCTCTGGACCGTGCCGCCATCATACGACTTTCGTCTGGTGTTTATACCCCTCCTGCAACGGCCTCCGTGAACACAGATCATCTGCTCAAAGCCTTAGAGCAGCAACCACAGTCAGCCAATCCTGACGGCTTTGATCGTTTTTTGAACGACCTGAGCCAAATTCTGCATGGAAAAACTGGCCAGAAACAGCAGACGACGCCGGTAACCGGGAACTCCCGACCACAGGAAAAACCTGAGCCAGCGGAAAAAGCGAAAAAACTGAACAGTGATATCATTGCCCAGCAACACAGGCCCCACAACCAACAGTTATTAACCCGTATCTTGCAACAGGAGCAAGCCCTGTTTCTTGAGAATATCCAGCAACCCGACATAAATCCTGTCAGGAAACTGAAGGGTAATACCGCTCCAACTCCCCCATCCCATGGCATGACCAGTGTCCAGCCTGACCCGGGCAAAACCAGCACACCATTGGCCATAGCCAGTACCCCCAGCACCAATGGCCAAATTGCCACAAGTGCCATAACACCGACGAACTATTCACTCACCGACAACCTGACGCTGGCTAACATGCTGGTTGCAAAAATCAGTGATCGCCCCATACACCTGAACCACACCATGGCACCAGGAACCACAGGAAAGAACGCCTCCCCGCTTGACCAGTCACCGGGTATGCAGCTGCTGACTAACAGCCTGGCTCTGGCCAGACAACTGCGGACAGAACTCACGGCCCTGGCCAACGATCTGGCCAACCCGGATAAAAATGTCAGTACACAGTGGGACCAGGACGATCTGATTAACCTGGCCATTATCCAGACCCTGCCTGAAGCATCCGCTGGCAAGGCAACGGAAAACTTTCTATCAAGCGTTCTCACCTCAACGACAGTGGGCATACAACACCAGAAACCTGACAATATATTCCGGGCTGACGGCTCCCTGCGCGGCACTAGCCAGGCACCCGGTACGTCACTTTTTCGTGATCCGTCAACAGGCAAGACCGTCGATCATGGCATAACCAGACAACTGGCGAGAATCATGTTACAGGCCATGGCCAGAAGCCGACTGGCTGAGCAGACAGTGAACGACAATATACCAAAACATCTGTTTGACAAGATTATTGGCCAGGCAGCACAACTGCACAATCGCCAACCTAAGAGTGTAATCATTCGACTGGGCCAATTGCTCGGGCTGGAGCAGGGTTCATCGGCCAACACCATGGACTCACTGACCAAACTTCTTGAACAACGATTGCCGTCCAGCCAGAAAATTGACATCACACCACCAACGGACCTGCCACTGGTCAGGGGCCTGGTCTCCGGTCGTTACCGTGAAACCCGGTCCCGCTTTATGAATCTGGCACCGGACAGGCAATTGGATCTGCTGAAATCGCTGGCCAGTCAACCCGACTATCTGGGCCTTGACCATTTTTCTGCCCCCCTGGCCCGGTTGGAGGCCGATGTTGCCGTCGCTACACAAACACCATCGCCTATCCCGGTAGGCTCGGATCAACCGTCGGACAGGCAGCCCCCCGATTGGCAAACCTTCCAACTTGATCAGAGAGCCTGGCAACTGTTTACCCTTCTGTATAACGCCCGGTTTGAGGCACCGGCAGAAGCCATCAACCGGATAAAAACAGCGGCACTGATCCAGCGCCAGGGCATTGAGCCCCATCCGGATGAGGCCCAGCGTCTCAATCAGCTGGTGATAACACTATTGCCAGTGCGCACCAGTGCCAGTGACCGGGCCCAACTGATCAACACCAGGGGCAAGGCGCTACCGAAGCCAGTCAGACTGCACCAGTTCAACCAGCAACGTATCACCGAAATTCTCAGCAGCTACGCAACCATCAAGTCACTGGTCAGCAGACAATTCCCGCAGGTATTTGGCGATCGGGTCAGTGATGCCCGATTAAAGGATGAACTGGTCTCCCAGATAGCAAGGGCGAGTTTGCAGGAGCTTAAGGGCAAAACGACAACCGGTCAGTGGCAACAGGCAGTTACGCGGCAAATGATCAGTGAGTTTGCTGATTTCCGTAGCGACCAGGCTGAAGCCAGCTGAAAAAACAGTTATTCAATTAACTCCAGGGTTAACCACTTTAATTGACCAGGACACAGGTTACCGGTAATGAATGGTCACAGTAGGAATGGCGGTCACCTGCCACCCCCTGCGCAGATCCGTACTTGCACTGCTAGCGCATACGGCTCCTACCTCGAGTATTTAACGTCAAACCGTTGCTCCGGCCATGGATGAAGAACTTTTACTTTGGGCAACACAGTATTGATGAAGGCAGCAAACTTCTTCCAGCTCAGTTTGCTTCTCTGGCTGCGTCGCTTCAAGGCTTTGTACCAAATCTTTTGCACCTCTGTCCTGAAGGCATTGATTCTCAGTCCATTGCCGGGCACCGAAAAGTAGTTCATGTGACCTTGCAGTACACGTCGCAACCATTTCAACTGCTCCGGCACGGGGGCATGCCTGTGTTTCAGGAGATAGTCTTTGATCTTGCTCAATGTCGCTCGCATTCGCTCTTTGCTGGTTCACGCTGAAAGCCCAGCACACTGTCATCCGCAAAGCGAACCACAATCATTCGTCCAGAGGCTTCCCGCTTTCGCCATTGGTCAACCCAAAGGTCAAACACGTAGTGCAAATAAATATGGCTCTTTTCGGGTTACAGACTGCTCTGCAATGAAAATTGGCCAAAGGTCTTGATATACAATGCCTTCAGGAAACTGCTGGCTAAATATTGCCAAGCCCTGCCACAGGAGGATTCCAGCCTGATTTATGAAATCAGCAGTCTGCAATACGAAAAGAGCCTTTTCCAATAGCTGACGGTTTTCTTCTAATAGCCGTTTTTTGTTGGAGGTAGGCCTGCTCTTATGAACCAGCTGTTTCCATTGTGGCCTTAGGCGTTGTTTATTGGCCAGGTAGAGCTGTTCTTCGTCTTTGTCTTTGAAAATATAAAAGATCCCCCGGCGCTACCGGGATGGGTTCTTCATCGAGAATCTGTTCGATGAAGATCTGGAGTTCCGTCTGGCTGAAGTATTTTTGAAACGTATTTTTGCTGGTGAGTACACCGTCTTTAAAGGGCTTGAATTTCAAGGCTATCCATAGCCTGCTCCCAAATTCGATAGTCTTGGTGCAAGTTAAAAATTTTGCCTTTTTCATTCACCGTTGCGTAGAGCATATGCACATGCAGGTGCGCAGTATCCCCGTGCACAACGAAAAGGGCTGGTCGCTGCCCCGGTGCCACCATGCCTAAAGATTCCCTGGCCAATTTGCAGGCAGTTCCTGCATCCAGCTTTTGACTGTCTGATGGGTGAAAACTAATCACACGGTGTTCCCACTGTGATTGAGGAGCTTTCTTTCCTGGCCGGTTACGCTGGTTCCAGTCTACGATCTTGCGGATGAACGATTGTGCCGATGCTTTCGGAGAGTCGGTTATCAAGATTGGATTGGCAAGGTCTGTCTCTATATTCAGTACTCGCTCACTACTCTCTGCCTTTTTCATTGTTTTGACGTCAGAATCCTGCTGTTTTGCATCTGGGTCCAACATATAGCGTGCAACGGAAATTCCTTTCGCTATACTTCCGGTCAGTTTGGCATCAGCAATCATCGTTTCTGGCTATGGAATTTTACGAAGAGACTGATTGCTTTAATGACCAGCTGTAGTTCGTATGTGTCAGGGACTTTTCCGGAGCGTATGATAGTTACAAGCTCATTGATCATATTCCCGATTTGGGCCACTTCTTCCAGCTGCCGCCGTTCAATCTCTGATGGTGGCGGAGGTAAGGCTGTGTTCCGATGCAGAGAGAGGAGGTATTCTGATACGTGCAAATTCAGTGATTTTGCTCTTGCCCGGATTGCAGATTTTTCCTGAGAACTTACCCGGATCTGCAAAGTAATGACATTACTTTGCCCTTGCTTGCATCCCGCTGTGATCTGACTGATAGTTCAAATCTGTCATTTTCGACCAGTAAACCCTCCACGCGAGAGGACAATATAAGAGATGCTGTGAATGCTTGAAATATTAATTTCTGCGACCAATGCCTTTTGTCAGTACATGAAGGTTGATCTGGATCGGTTACCCAGTCCGGATGGTAAGCGCATAGGCACTCAGCCGATTGCTTCTGGCGATAATGTCATTGCCTGGCAGGTGCATGCGATTAAGGGCTACCGGAATAGAGAAGGGTACACGGATGTTATTGCCGTAGAAGCCCGCAGTCGTTATGCCATTTTGTTTTCTAACCCGATGTTTTCAGATTTAGATGAGTTTGCTGAGCGGTTCACCAAACGCTGGGCTAGAGAGTGTATCCATATGGCCATAGAGAGTGGTGCTACAACAGAGGAGCAGGCTCAGACCATGTATGACCAGTTTCTGGATATGGAGAAGGGGATCCGGTTTGTCAGGAATACCGACCTCAGCGTCAACGGACATGTTGCGGATGCGGAGCAGTGGCTGAGTCAATCCTATGAAGATTATGGGGTGGAACAACTGGACGAGAGTGAAGAGATCGGGTTGGGAATGCACCGCATCAACTGTGTTCACAAAAAGGCCAGGGCGTTTTCTGGTGTAAAACAAATGGAGCGGTTTATTCCCATGTCACGGATGGTAGATGATTGGCTGTTCCGGTTTGCCAGAGGTCTGTCTGAGTGGGAGTATCCGCAAACGCCCGATGGGGATTTTCCGAATCCTTTTCCTGCAGCAGCTACTGTTACCGGGCAGGAGGCACCATTGGCTGTGCCCGATAATGTGGTCAGCCTTGACGAAGTACGTAAGCGTAAGACGATGCAGAAGGCATAACAACCATGAGTGAATACCAGTATTACGAGTTGGTGGCCGTTGACCGGCAGTTGTCGAAAGAGGAGATGGGTTATCTCCGGGGGATTTCCAGCCGGGCTCAGATATCGTCTACGCGGTTCTGTAACACCTATAACTACGGTGATTTAAAAGCCGACCCAAGGCAGTTACTGAGCAGGTTCTTCGATGCCTATGTTTATGTCTCCAATTTTGGCTGCAAAATTTTTGCGATTAAGGTGCCTCGTCATCTTATTGATGAATCGACACTGCTGCGTTACCTCCTGGGGGATATCTGCACTTACAAATCGTCTGGCGCGCACTGGATTATTGAATTTGTTTATGAAGATGAAGACGGCTACGACGATGAGTGGGATGAAGGCGATGGCTGGATGGGCAGCCTTCTGAACATTCGCAGTGAGCTGATGCACGGTGATTATCGTTCACTGTATCTGGCCTGGTTATCTCAATTGGATGATTTGGAACCCGATGCGCTGTCCCCCGCCATCACTCCAGGCCTTGATGATCTTTCTGCCAGCCAGAGTGCATTGTGTGATTTCCTGAAACTGGATGCCCAACGGGTTGTTGCGTCGGCCAAGGTCAAACCGGATTATGCCAGTGTTGAGCCTGAAGTGTTAATTGATCAATATGTCATGCAACTCCCGGAAGCGACGGCCAGAGCCCAGCTAAAAGCGTTACTGTTAGATGAAACCGGTACTGCACGAAGAGAACAGTTTGCCGCTCTGGTGGATCAGGCTCAGGAAATACCGCGCAGCAGTTCAGTCACTGTAGGCCATCTGCTGGCTTCTGCCCGGGAGCTGCGGAAAAAGGCTGATGAAAAGGCCATGATGCAAAAGCAGCTGCAACAGCAGCAAAAGGCCGAAAGCGTTGTCGCCAATGAAGAGGCCTATTGGCGTCGGGTGGAAGAACTGTTTGAGCAAAGAGGCTCATCTACCGTGTATTCCGAGCTGTCAACAAAGCTTGGCGATCTTCAGCTGATGGCCAAAATGCTGAACAGACAAACAGCCTATGACCAGAAGCTGGCAGAGCTGAAACAACGCTATGCCAAGAAAATCAGCCACTGGCAGGGATTAAGACGCCGGTAACCAGCCATTGTTTATGGTGAAGGTGAGCTTCCTGAGTTCAGAATGTGATGATGCTCGAATGTTCTTTTCCGGAGTAACGACGAAGAATGAATAACAGTAACCCGCCAGCCAAGCCAACCATGGATTATGCCCAATTGCTGGAAGCCCTGAACCGTGCCAGCACCTTTGATCTATTCCGGCTGAATGCCAAGATTGATCGTGAGCTGGAGTCGTCAGAACGTATTGGCAGGATCAAGGCTGCGCTGACCATAGGGCAGAAGCTGAGCTACTTTGATCGTAACAGTAATTCGCTGCGAGATTGTGAGGTGTTGCAGCTTAAGCAAAAGCGGGCGCTGGTGCTGGATTTTACCGATGGTAAACGTTGGACAGTGCCTTACTACATGCTCAACCTCGAAGGTGCCGATGCTCGTGTTAATCATGAAACTCAACAAGGCCTGAGTCGCCATGCCATTGCTGTAGGCGATCTGCTGGGTTTTAAAGATAAGCATGGAGAGGAACATTTTGGCCATGTCCTCCGTCTGAATACTAAATCGGTCACCCTGCAGGTGTCAGAAGGGCAATGGCGGGTCGCTTATTCTCTGCTTTACCGGGTTCTGGATGGGCAAGGTGAACAGGAAGGGGAGCTGTTGATTGACGGTTAGAGGGCTGATCAGCGCAGAGAGACTGTTCAGGGCTCATTACTTGAGTGACTGGCATTATTGGGTTGAGCAGGGATACCATTTTTAAGTCCTCTTCAGTCTCAATCTGGTACTCAAGAGTCCCAGGAAAGGACCTTGAGAAGTCCCGTAATGAGACCTGTAGTACCCAAAAAGAGACCTTTAAAGGACGACTTCCCTCTTGACTACCATTGCCTCTGCTCTCTTTACGAAAACCCAGCAAAGGTTGTTATCTGAGCTTTATGGTAAGCCGGATACATCGTTTTATCTGAATGAGCTGGTTCGGTTGGCTGGGACTGGCAAAGGTGCTGTTGTCCGGGAAGTAAAAAAAATGACCGAAGCAGGCATACTGGTCACTTATCAGCAGGGGAATCAGCAGCACTATCAGGCCAACCCCGGAAATCCTGTTTTTGAAGAATTAAGGGCAATTACACGCAAAACGTTCGGCATAAAAAAATTGCTTACCAAGCCCGTCGTAAAGCATCGCCCAATCGGGCCGGGCCGCGCAGGCGGTGATATAAGACAGGAGCGCGCGGAGCGCTTCGCGGGGCGGCCATCCGCTTGAGTGTTTGTTCATATGCTGCTATTTTCTCATGGTCTCTTGTAGGCCTACCGTCGGGCAGACGGGATGTTAAGTCTGCGGAGTTCGTGTGAGACCTAGAG
>NZ_JAHHPM010000443.1 GCF_024606345.1 Endozoicomonas sp. YOMI1 | reverse complement strand
CGTACCGTTTTACGAGAGACTGGCGGGGAAGTTCCGCCGGTCTACTCACCAGGTGGCTAAATATTGATTCAGATCGATAAACAATACCTTTGGATGCGTCTATGATGGAGGCTATAAAGTAAAGTTCAATGATCCAGGGGGCGTTTCCGGAGGCATATATGAGCAGCAGCGAAGTTTTTCATCTCGGCCTGACCCAGGAGGCTCTGAATGGTGCCACACTGGCCATTGTCCCCGGTGATCCGGAACGGGTCGAACGCATTGCTGAACTAATGGATAACCCGAAAAAGCTGGCCAGCCTCCGGGAATTCACCACATGGCGTGGGGAGCTGGAAGGTGAGTCTGTTGTGGTTTGCTCAACCGGTATCGGTGGACCTTCTACGTCTATTGCCGTAGAAGAGCTGGCACAACTGGGTATCCGTACTTTTCTGAGAGTAGGCACCACCGGCGCCATCCAGCCCCACATCAATGTGGGGGATGTCATTACTACCACCGGTTCCGTTCGTCTGGATGGCGCCAGCCGACATTTTGCTCCAATCAGCTATCCTGCCGTTGCCGACTTTCAGTGCACCCGTGCCCTGGTAGATACCGCCGAACAAAGCAGGCTTAACTACTGGACAGGTATTACTGCCTCCAGCGACACCTTCTACCCCGGTCAGGAACGTTATGACACCTTCACCCAACGGGTTAGAAAAGAGCTACAGGGCTCTATGGCAGAGTGGCAATCGATGGGGGTGCTTAACTATGAAATGGAGTCCGCAACCCTGCTGACCATGTGCGCTGCCATGGGGCTTAAAGCCGGGTGCGTTGCCGGAGTCATCGTTAACCGCACCTGCAATGAAACGCCGGATCCTGAAAAGCTGGCCAGTGTTGAGCCCAACGCGATTAATACCGTGATCGGAGCCGCAAGGCGCCTTCTGGGAAGCACTGACTGAAAACCCCGACTTTACTGACTTAATATTGAACCGGGAGTCTGGATGGATGCGGGGGGAATAAAATTGGGAATGATATGATGTTCAGGTGAGGCTCTTTTGCTACAGACGTTACCAATATCTTCATCCAGCGGTTCTGTGGATCGGTCCGGAGATACTTCCCCGACAGATCAACCACAGGTCAGCTGGAAGCGCTGGGCAATTCGTGTACTCTCAACGACTGCCGCCATTGTGTCCGCAGCCTTTGCTTTGAGCGCGATCTTTGCAGGATTCCCCGCCACAGCAGCGGTTTTTGGAGCTATTACCGTGGTTTCTTCAGATTGTGCCGTCACTGCCTTTGAACAAAACAGTACTACTCCTTCAATATTGCGCCAAGATATCAATATACCGGTTGTTATACCCAAGCCCCGTCCTGACACCACATCCCACATTTTGTACAGCCAAGGGTACGAAATTGTCGATGTTCCTGGCGATGGCGATTGTTTTTTCCATGCTGCTCTTGTGCCATGTGAGCATTGCCCCGGCTGGAATGCTCACACCTTACGCCAACAAGTGTATGAAGAAGCAAAACAATGGATACATGAATACGAAAACAATCATTTAAGTTTCAATGAATACGAAAACAATCATTTAAGTTTCAATGAATACGAAGGCTGGCGGGATCCTGTGTTTGAAGAACACCTTTACTCCTATTTAACGGATGATTCCGAGCACGTTGGCATGACCGGTATGGACGCAATCAAATATGATGGCGAGTGGATGTATACATTCATCGTCCCCCTGGTTGCCAGAGTGCTGGAAAAGCCAGTCATTTTAGTGAATGACACTGGTACCATTATGACTGGTGTTAATGCCAATGGTTTCTACTTGTCCATCCCTGACACTCAGCTGAAAAACTTTGATTTAAATAGGCTTGGAGATTTTGTATTACTTGAAGTCATTGACGATAATCACTTCAGAGGCTGCAGAAAGCGCAGCGCCATTCCTGAAGATCAAGACAGAAAGATCTATCCCGGATCACCTCCCGGGCAAATTTCCTCAAATGCGCCCTTATTTGCGAAGCCAGATAAAACGCTGAAGCATATCGTTTGCAACCCCCCCCCCAGACCTGACTTAATGTCTGAACGAAAGCTTGCGTAGAATCAACACTCTCCAGCGGCAGAGTATAGGCCTTTTCCCGCTGGGCAATAACCTGCCGATCCTGCCCTTCCAGCAACCAGGCCACGCTGATCCGCAACTGCCGGTTCACCAACGCTATAGACTGAACATCAATAAACGCGACCACTTCCGGGCGTTTATCCCGAACCCATGGGCCTGAGCTTACCCAACTGCCGGAGTGAACCTTTTGACGCAGATTTTGCACCATAGCCTGTGTCAGCAGCTCCGGTAAGGGCTCCCCCCAGTGATGGTTCACAGAGGACTGTAAACGAACACCACCATCGCTCCAGGTAATCGTTTTCTTATCCAGCCAACCGACAACATTCACCGGAAAAACCCCCAGCGTAGTGGGCATGTCGGAAAGCTTTTTCTGCTCTTGTGAAACCGTTGCCGCTACCAGCGTATAATCGTGATAGGTTGGATTCTTCACTGAACAGCCCGACAGCAACATGATCAGGAAGAAAGCCTTTGCAGCAACAGCTCTCTGACATATAACAAGGTTCAATATACGGAGGTAACGGCTCAACGGGCGTCTCCTGACTGTCTGCCAAAGATAATCGAATCGGGCTGACGCTGCAGCAGGTCAGCCAGATCGTCCACAGCTCTGGAGGCACGACTGATATCTTTTGAACTCTGCGTCAGCTGATACATCAATGGCGAGTCAGCCGCCAGCGTCTCTTCTGCTGAGGACATGGTCTCCTGAAATTGCAGCATGGTTTCATTCAGCCGCTGTATGGCTGCAGGTAACTGGGTTTTCAGTAATGCTGTCACTTCCCCGGCATCCTGCGACATGGCGGCAAACTCGCTGCGAATGCCCGCCATGCTGGAGCTCATCTCATTGGACATAGCTTCCATACTGACAAATGCCGTATCAACATCATCAATCAGTTTGTTCAGCCGATCATCTCCGGTCAGCCTGGCCAGATTATCCAGAACGCTGGTTAAACTACTGGCCATTTCTGCCATATTAATGCTCTCAAACCGCTCAATAAACTCTTCCAGGTTATTGGGAACTGTGGGAATCTGTGGATACTCGGTAGCCACAGGTTGCATTTCCGGCAGGGAGTCAAAGAAATCCACCTCGATATACAGCAATCCGGTCAATACACTCTGCAGTCCAATCTGGGCACTGAGCCCCTGCTTCAGCAACTGTCCCAGCACATTATGGTCACTGCTTTTCCCCTGTTCACTGATGGCATCCGGGTACATATCAATAGTGACCACATTCAAGACCTTCTGGTGATTGTGATACAGCCTGGTCTTGATTGTGACCACTTCACCAATTTTCACACCACGCAGAGTTACGGGAGCGCCAACATTCAGGCCTTTTATTGAGCTGTCAAACAGGATTTGATAACGCTGGACATCCTTCCGGGAAAAACCATCCGCATTAAGAAACAATACCAGAGCAATCGTCATGGCAATGATCAGAATGACAAAAAGGCCGACAGATACCGACAAGGATTTTCTATTCATAGGCTTCTCTCAGAAAAGCGAGCTTAACTAACCTTAACTCATTGAGTCGCTTTGTACATTCCCCCGTCTTTAACACTCACCTCTGGACAAAAACTCTCTGACCAGGTCGTGTTTACTGTGCTTAAGCATATAGTCGGGAGACCCGGTATCCAGCTGGGTTTTGCTGTTGGCATCGAGGTAAACCCCATTGCTGCCAATGGCAAAAATACTGGCCAGCTCATGGGTGACAATCACGACCGTGGCACCGGTGGAATCCCTTAATTGCAGAATCAGGTCATCCAGCCGTCTGGCGCTGAGAGGATCCAGTCCAGCCGAAGGCTCATCAAAAAACAGGATATCCGGATCCAGGGCAATGGCTCTGGCCAGCCCTGCACGCTTACACATACCACCACTGATCCGGGATGGGTAAAAGTCTTCAAAACCGGCCAAACCCACCAGCGCCAGTTTATAACGCACCATATCCCGAATATCTTTACTCGTCAGTGTCGTATACTGTGCCAGTGGCAGGGCAACATTTTCAGCCAGTGTTTTATCGCTGAACAATGCTCCCCCCTGATAGGTAACGCCCCAACGTTTCCGCATTGCCAACTGCTGCTTCGGGGATGCGGTAAAGTAACTCTGTGCACCAAACAGGATGTCACCCTCTGCCGGCTCATAGAGCCCAATCATATGTTTCAGGAGCGTGCTCTTACCGCAGCCACTGCCCCCCATAATGACAAACACATCACCTTTGCTGATTTGAAAATGCAGGTTGGACTGAATCAGGTTGCTACCATACTTCATGGTCAAGCCACGGGCTTCAATCACCACCTCCTGACATTCCTGTTGCAGCTGACCCATGCTCAGATTCCCAGGTGATAAAAAAGGATATTCAGCCCGGCATCGGCCACCACCAGATAAATAATAGCCGTGACTACCGCATTGGTGGTCGCCTGACCTACTGCAGCAGAGGAGCGACCACAAGCCAGGCCAGCACGACACCCGGCCATGGCTATCAATAGGGCAAACAGAAAGCTCTTGGCAACGCCGGTCATGATATCACCCAAAGAGATGGCATCCCTGAGCTGGTAAAAGTACATCAACCAGGTAATATCCATACTGGTAGCCACCAGCCCACCACCAAACATGCCCAGAATATTACTGTACAGGCAGAGTAGAGGAATGGTCAGGATCAGCGCCAGCGTTCGTGGTAACACCAGATAATCCATGGGTTTTATGCCCAGCGTTGTTAATGCATCAATCTCTTCATTAACCTGCATGGTGCCCAGCTGGGCGGCATAGGCGGCACCGGTTCGACCGGACATGATCACCGCCGTCATCAATGCTCCCATTTCACGCACCATGCCAACCCCCACCAGATTGGCAACATACACCTCTGCGCCAAACTGTCGGAGCTGAACCATACCCAGATAGGCAAGAATCATCCCGATCAGGACACTTTGCAGCGTGATAATCGGCAAAGCAGAAGGACCGGATTGATGGCAAAAGTTAATAATATCTGACCAACGAGCGGCCCCTTTTCGGGACAACCAGCGGAACAGAGTCAGTGCCAGTTCGCCGGTAAAAGCCAGCAAATCCATCGCCTCATCACCCAGGCGGGCAACCCGGTTGACCAGCTGATGCAACAGGGATGGGTGTCTTTCCGGTAGCGCCTTATTGGGAGGTACGGTATTGGCAAGCCTGAACAGATCTCTGACATCCTCAGGCAGACCACTGAGATCAAGCTGGCAATGGGAAGACTCCAGCATGCGCTGGCAGGCCAATAGCCAGGCCAGCAGTCTGGAGTCCCATGAAAAGTCATCACCGATATTAAAGGCAACTGTCTTTAATTGACCATAATCCAGCAAGACAGAAAGCTGATCCGGGGCTGGCAAAACACCACTGAACGTCCAGCTGCCCCGCAGCGTGATCACAACCTTTGGGTCAGACACTTTATCAAAGGTCAGTGTCGCCTGGCTCATGCTTATTTGATGCCGTGAAAAAAAGATCAATAATAACAGAAAAACGCCATCAGCAGGCAACAACTCACTGAATAGTTCTATTGCACTTATCTCTCATCAAAACAACTAAATGGTTACTCTCTCAAATATCAAATAATTCAACATTACTTCACTCATCACATCCCGGCATACTTCCAGATGAAAACAAAATTTTTTTTCCTCCCAAAAGCATTTCATTGTATTTTCAAGATAAAATAAAATTCCATTCGCCATCTTCTTAACGGGTAATCCAGGAGTCCCTGCGCTATCCCAGCCCACTCGTTTGATCACCGGAAAAGCATTGGCGCCAACAGGCCCGAGCACAAAGAGGGTTGCTGCAAAAACAGTAAAACTCAGTTAAACATCTCAGTAATACTTAGCGTAATCTCTTCAATTTCCTGAATACTGGCAGGCACCACCAGAATGGTGTCATCCCCCGCCACACAGCCCATAATCCCACCTTTTACCCCAATGGAGTCCAGGAGTCTGGCAATCATCTGGGCGGCGCCCGGGCTGGTTTTGATGACAATCATGGACTCATTGTGGCCAACGTCTTCTACCAGGTCTTTTACCGCGATACTGGAATCCATCTTGCCCAGCTCAGGAGGCAGGCAGTAAACCAGCTTATTCAATGCATTGCGTGCCCGGACCGCACCAAAACGGCTCAGCATGCGCGATACCTTGGACTGGCTGATATTGTCAAACCCCTGCTCCTGCAGAACAGTCACAATCTGACTCTGGGAGCCGCAGCGCTCTTCTTTAAGCAACTGACGGAAAGAGCGAACCAGGGCATCCTGTTTATGGCTAGTCATAGTCGCCAAATAACCTTCCAGAAAAAATGCTGCTTTCAGAGTTATCAGTCATCGGAAGAGAGACTCGCTTTCGGGTTTCGCGACAGCCTCGCTCCTACGTGGAAATACATACCCAAAAACCAGCACAACCTTGGATTTTCCACTTACTGAATCATTTTCAGCAGTGTTCGAAGGGTGAGAGTCATAAATTGGCGACAATTATAGACTCTTACCCCACCGATATGAATTTTCATCCATTTCTTTGTTGTTTTTACCCAAACTGTACCGGACAATTCTGCCATAAATTTCAACCGGCAATAAGAAGATTCGGAATCAACTTGCAAGCTGATCACCAGAGAACGAGTGGCTCTGGCTTTTGA
>NZ_JAHHPM010000442.1 GCF_024606345.1 Endozoicomonas sp. YOMI1 | reverse complement strand
CCGGCCTCATGTATTGTGCCAATCACCCTTCGACAAGCTCAGGATGAACGGAGATTGAGTTCAAAATGTCGAAATTATTTCGGGACAATTCCTTATGGAGCCAGCCTTCGGACAAAATCATCCGTTGCCCTGACCAGCGCATCCACAATGCCCGGCTCACAGGAGGCATGACCGGCATCCCGGATAATCTGCAAATCTGCTTGTGGCCATTGATCCGCAAGCGCCTGGGCATTATCCAGCGGACAGATCATGTCATAGCGCCCATGCACGATCACGCCGGGAATGGCTGATATCAGATTCATCTTCTCAATAATCTGATCAGGGTTAATAAAGGATTTATGTTTAAAGTAATGACACTCTATCCGCGAAAGGGATAAGGCCAGATGAGGATCAGCAAAATGATCCACCAGTTCATGGTTGGGCCGCAGGGTTGCCGTATTTCCCTCCCACAAAGACCAGTGCTTGGCAGCATTCATTCTGGCCAGCTCATCCTCGCCAAACAGTCGCTGATAATAAGCTTCCAGAAGATCGCTTCTTTCATCCTCTGGTATCAGCTCAAGGAAGTGCGCCCAGTGATCCGGAAATACTCTGCTGGCTCCCTCTTTATAAAGCCAGTCAAGATCCTGCTGCCGGGAAAGAAAAATCCCCCTGAGAACCAACCCTGACACACGCTTCGGGTGCGCCTGGGCATACAGCAACGAGAGTGTTGAGCCCCAGGAGCCACCAAACAACAGCCACTGTTCAACCCCCAGGCTGCTGCGAATCAGCTCCATATCTTCAATCAGCGCAGTGGTATTGTTCTGCTCCAGCTCAGCATGGGGCCTGGAACGTCCACACCCCCTCTGATCAAAAAGAATAATCCGGTACTTCTCCGGATCAAAAAAACGGCGATCCCGTTCTGTACAACCGGCACCCGGTCCACCATGAACAAATAGAACCGGTATCCCCTCCTGAGAGCCACACTCTTCAATGTATATCTCATGAATATCATCAACTTGCAGGTGCCGGGTAGCGTAGGGTTTGATGGCAGGATACAGGGTGCGCATGGAAAATCCTTTCAGGAAAACACCAGAACAATGCCTAACCTTAACCTTAAACGGTTATTGCAGCAAAGGGCACAGCTTCACTTTTAAAAACATAACTTGAACTAATTTGGCCACAGCCTGTCTGATACTTAGAGTTCTCTGGATATAAACATCCTCTAGTGACACTCCCCGCCTTATCAGGCAAGGCTTCTTTCTGACTTCGCAGGCTTTTGCCAGTCTATGGTGACTGGACTTACACAGAAGCCTCCATCAGCAGTAACTGGCTATGTACAAACACTCAAGCGGAAGGCTCTACGCCTGCGGGGCCCGGCCTTCCCGTCTTATATCCCCGCCTGCGCGGCCTGGCCCGATTGGGCGAGGGTTTACGACGATTTTGCTAATAACACCACGCCATTCAGCTACAGTACGCTGACCTCTCTGGAGAGGGTAATAAAACAGCAACAGCCCAATGAATATGAAACACCAACCAGGCAGAGTAATTAAAACAGTAGTGGTCTTTTTGATCATCTTAATGGCAATACCGGCCAGAGCATCCCAGTACTTTTCTGATGATGATCAAATAATGGTTCAGCAATGGATAGACAAGACGGGCTTTAAGATTTACTCAACCAATCCTGATAAAACCCAACAGAATGATCGCTGGCAATATACCCAGACGGCTTTACAAGCCCTGCATACATGTCGACCCGAACAATTTTATCGCTATCTTTCACAGCTTTTTATTTCGGCGGGCAGAATGGCGGAAGATGAACTGAATCAATTGCTCCAGCCAGTATTGAATTTAAATAAAAAAGAGAAAAACGTCTTTGAAACTTTCATCCTTGAGCGCAATAAACATGATCTGGCGGTTTGGTTGAGCCATCACACGGAGTTGGATAAGCGCCTTGCCAATGATGACGAGCTCTATGCCAAACTGTTTGAACTATTAACCAGAACCGTCATTAGCAACACTCAACGTTGCCCTGAAATGTTAATGCTGGAGAACTTCAAGGGTGTAAAGGAGAAACGGCATGCTGTTTTACAGTGCATAGCCCTGTCAGTAAATCTGTATATTGTTGATATTGATATCAGCCATAACCGAATAGCCACTACCAAAATACTGGGCCCCGGACCTGTCAGCACTGATCTGACTTCATCACCAGCAGTGGTTCTGGACAATAGTGAATACCTGTTTTCAACCATTCCTGAACTCTACGACGACCCACAAATCAACCCGGTCATATTACTCACCTCACCATTGGAAAACGGTTTTCTGGTCTCTCACCGAATGAGCCAAAAAACCAACAGGCCCCCGGTATCACCTCTGACAAAGTCCGACATTGAAAAAATGCGACAGCGCTATAAGAAGGCCAACAAAGGCAACCAGCTTAAACATGAAAAGAACAGACACTTTTTATCGGTGGGGAAACGTGACCCACACTGGCTGGAAGGCTGGATAGCATCGCCGGGTTACACGATTGCGGCAAGCCTTGCTATTGCAGTGATTATTACCCTGGTAGTGACCACGGCCCCATACCCCGGCAATCCCTGGTTAGGGCCATAAAAAAAACCACTCAACTACTAATAAGTAAGCGGGGCTTGTTGCAGTTAACAAAAACCTATCTATAGTTACTCGAACCTATTCAAAA
>NZ_JAHHPM010000441.1 GCF_024606345.1 Endozoicomonas sp. YOMI1 | reverse complement strand
AAAATAACGAATGTCTAAAAAATTGTTCTGGCCGCTGTTGGCGGTGATGTTCTGGCTGCTTTTGCCTGAAGGCAGTAAGCCCGAGTGGGCGATGGGGATTTTGATGATGCTGGTTTACGGGCTGGCGTTGTTTTGGTTGCTGGGTTATGCCCTGCACCGGCTGCCAGTGACCCTTGCCTTCCAAAAGGCTCGCTGGTTTCATCTCGGGTTTATTCTGGTCACCTGCTGGCTGTTTATACAACAGATGCCGTTACCCGTGGATTGGGTAAAGGCTCTCTCCCCCCATGCTTGGGATATTCATTCACAGGCTTATCTGGCACTGGGGTTGCCCCTGCCAGATTTACTTCCCCTCTCCCTTGACCCTTTCGCTACACAGGTTACGGCGTTGCTGGCGCTGGCCTATTATCTGCTGTTTTGTCTGTGTCTGCTGCTGGTCGCCCAGCTGAATGAACGACCTTCCCGCGACTGGCAGGAGTGGCTGCACCGCACCCTGAAAACGCTGATGAGCAGCAAGGTGATCCTCCGAACCGGGCTGGCCATTATGGTGATTGGCCTGGTGCTATCCCGCTCCCGTATGGGTAATACCGCATTTTTCTCCAGTTTGATGATTACCGGCTTTTTGTACGTTATCTGTCGTAAGCAGCTGGCGGGGCTTTTACGATCTCGCCCATATTGATTTTCTGCAATTCCCCCTGGAGTTTGGTATACCCGCCTATGCCATTCTGGCGATGATGATGGTGCTGGCGGCAGCCTGGCATGCTATTGCCGCCATGTGCTTGCGTCGTAACCGGATGATGATTGGCATGGGCTTTACCACATTTATGGGGATTCTGGCCATTATGATTCACTCATCGGTGGATTTTAATCTGCAGATCCCTTCCAATGCGGCTTATTTTGTGGTGATGATGGCGTTGGCATTAATCGCTCGCTATTGCCCTTCGGGCACTTCCCGCCGCCCGCTATCCGAAAAAGATAAGTCAGGTGCTTTTTTCGGAGAGTGGGCAGCGGGAAGCAGGTAGCGTAAGGTGGTACACCGATATGGCTATATAGCCATATTCCGGCTATGATTGTTTGATGTCTGAAAGTAATTTTGAATGGGATGAGGCTAAAAACCTGTCCAATCAGAAAAAGCATGGGGCTTGTTGCAGTTAACAAAAACCTATCTATAGTTACTCGAACCTATTCAAAA
>NZ_JAHHPM010000440.1 GCF_024606345.1 Endozoicomonas sp. YOMI1 | reverse complement strand
ACCTGTTCTAATTGGTGCTTATCCTGTAAATGGTCGGTGATGCTTTTGTCAATATCCTCTTTTACAGATAAAAAGCATTTGATTTGTGATTTTATATATCCCGTGGTTAACCATTCTGAATGGCATTTTAACTTTTCACAATCTTTTTCCCTGAATTCAGGCGCTTTGAATGTGCCATCCTCTCGCAGATGTCCTGATGTCGTTTTCCGATATTTCAGATGGGCGCAGTTAGCTTTCTCCTGCAATCTCCTTTTCAGCGATATGTGGTCAGGCAGGCATTTAACAGGCAATTCATCCGGCTTGACAGCATTATTATTTAAGAGGCATGTTATGGCATTTTGTTTATACGTAGCGAGCGTATCGGGATTTATAATGCCAACGGTGACATGGTTCGGTCTTAATATCGAGGGCACGTCTTCCATAATCAGGATGACGGGTCTTGGCGCTTTTGGTAACTCATCGTTATGGTCCAGATAAGCAAACTCTTTATTGAATCTTGTATGAAATGAACTCTTGGGACACATCTTTATCTGCCGGGCACCAAACGTACCAGCCTGCACAGCTTCCAGCAATGCCTGTCTTAGCTGCTCTCTGCTAACCGGGGACTGGCCGGGTGCACTTTCCGTGTTTGAGTTTTTGCCAGGTTGCACCGGGCAATGGTTGTTAAACGATACTGTTGAGAAAGAATGTGTAGCAAATGAATCCATAACGAAAATACATAGAGTAATGAGAAGGTCAGGGTGATGACGAAGGTTAGTTTATAACCGCTAATGCATAATAAGACTTTTTTTTATCAAAAAAGTTCCACCCTTCACTGTGGTTGACACAACCCTGGTCGCTAAGCTGGAGCAAGAGCCTTTCCCCGCAAAATGCCTGTTGCCTTTTCTGCCGGGTATAGAAAAGCTGAGCCACGAATCATACAGCCTGGAACAATTGCGCACGATTGTTACCGAACTCTCTCATCAGCAACAATCAGAATGGCTAAAGGGGTTACCCGAATTTATTGCCAGTGAGGATTTCTATCAACAGGTCAAAAATATCAGTGCTGCCCGGGACATTCGTCATCGCTACCTCACGCTTCTGCAACCATCCAACAAAGCCTGCATCGTCCGAAGTTCCGGCGTGGATGAAGACCGCTTTGGCAATGCCCAGGCCGGTCGATATGATTCCCGGGTTCATGGTGGCGGCGATATCCTGAAAACCTGCCTGCAAGTCCTGTCGTCCGCTTACCGGCCTGAAGTCTGCCTAAACGGCCAGGTAAAACCCATGGCGCAGGTTATGCAGCAGTGCATCCATTGCCAGCTGGGGGGGCAGTGATCAGCCACTTAACACTACAAAACAATACCATTCAGGTGGAATATACACTGGGTCAACCGCGGGGGGCGGTCTCCGGAACGACAGGCATCCGCCCCCATCGCTATACGATCAAGCGCAGTGATGACGAAAACAGTCAACCGGTTCGGCAATTTACACCGGGAGACGTTACCACACAGTTTGTCCTGGAAAGAATCACCGATGAAGAGACCGGTGAAGCGGGTTATATCGAACAGAGCACCACGGCAACCACGGATGCAAAAGACATCATGCTCTCTGACGAGATATTGCAAAAACTGCAGCAATACACAGAGCAGCTGGAAGATATGTTCTGTTGCCCGGTCGATATTGAGTTCGGCGTGGATGAGCATCAGCACCCCTTCCTGTTCCAGTGTCGACCAGTGACCCAACTGCCGGGCTGTACCCAATTCTCTGCACCAGCACCAGCCCGGCCACTGGCTGAAGGAATTGCTGAACTGACAATCAGTCGTCCATGTCACTATGACGGCTGAACAGAAAGTAAAGCACCGGCACCATCACCAGGGTTAACAGGGTGGACAGCAGCAGACCACCGATAATGGTCCAGCCCATGGGGGACCATACCGCCGAGTTGGACAGCGTTAGCGGCAACAATCCCCCGATAGTGGTCATACTGGTGAGCAGGATGGGCAACATCCGGGTCTGCCCCGCCGCGATAACGGCCTCCCTCAGCCCTTCTCCTTCCCTGAGCAACCGGTTGGTATAGTCCACCAGGATGATGGCATTGTTAACCGCGATACCCACCAGAGAGATCAGCCCGACAAAGGCAGTAAAGGAGAAACTGTAGCCCGCCAGTAATAACGCCAGGATCATTCCGGTCACGGCAAAAGGGATGGCGGCAAATACCAGCAGCGGTTGGATGAAGGAGTTGAACTGCAACACCAGAACGGCAAAGATACCCAGCATCGCGATCAGCAATACCCGGGTCATGCCGGCGAAGGACTCTTTTCTCTGTTCCTGCTCTCCTCCCACCTGGTACCTGACACCTTCCGGCCAGTGATAACGGTCAAGCTTTTCTACGATGGCATCGGTGACCGGGTCCGCCTGATAGCCCCCCTCGAGATCAGCCGTTACCCGTGCCATGCGTTCGGTCATGTAGTGCTGGAAGCGGGGCAGGGCGTTTTTCAACTCCAGGGTGAGCAGCTGCCTTACGGGGATCAGCTCCCCCGAAGCGGATTTCACCACCATATGGTCGAAGCTTTCTATCCTGGGCTGGTGTACCTTGTCCGGGTGATGGGCATTGTTGGGACGGAAACCCGATCCTGCATCCTGGTAGCGGACGACGATCGGGTAATTGTCACCCCGATCATCACGGAGCTGGCTGACGGTCATCCCCACCAGGGCGGATCGAATCATGGCATCAATAGCCTGAACGGAGACGCCATAAATGGCGGCCTTTTCCCGGTTAATGGCGACATGCAGGTTGATATTCGGTTTATCCACAGGGTTGTCAACGTTCACTGTTCCGGGGGTATCGGCAACGATCTGAGCCACCTCCCGGGAAACTGTCCGCACCTGATCCAGGTTATCACCCATCACCCGGATGGCTATGGGTGCTTCATAGGGCGGTCCCTGCAGCAGCTCTTTGATGGTAATGCGGGCACCGGGGATCCGGGCAAAGCGGACTCGCAGGGCATCGATAAACGGTTCCACCGCCTCGAGCCTGCCGCTGTGCAGCCTGACCACCAGCTGGGCAAAATTCGGTACCTGTCGGCTGGATAAAATATTGTAATAGATCCGGGGGTTATCCTTGCCAATATTGGTGGTGATGGAGCGTACCAGGGGGTAAGGCCTGAGAATCTGCTCCACCTGTCTGGACATCACCCGGGTCTGGTCAAAGCTGGCCCCTTCCGGCAGTTCAATATTCACCAGGAACATCGGTTTTTCCGCCTTCGGGAACATACTGACCCCCAGCTGACTGGCCAGCAGCAGGGAACCGGCAAACACCAGGGTGGTCATGGTGACGGTTTTTAAGGGATGGTCCAGTGCGTGGCCCAAAGCGGTTCTGTAGCCATTGCGGGCAAATGACTGCAGCCAGCACAGCAGTGGCGGTGCCCGGTCAACGGTGCTCACCCCCGCACCGTTGCTGGCTGCGTGCCCCTTTAATAACAGCCCTGCCAGCAGGGGCGTTAGCATCAGGGCAACCAGCAGTGAGGCGATCAGCGTCAACATCACGGTGACCGGCATTGATCGCAGAAAAATACCCGATCCGGTCTGCAATCCAATGACAGGAACAAACGCCAGAACAGTGGTCAGCGTACCGCTGGTAACGGCCCAGGCAACCTGGCGGCTGCCTTTGGCCGCCGCTTCCTTCGGGCTGAGCCCCTGATTCAGAAAACGGCGGATATTCTCAATCACGACAATGGCGTTATCCACCAGCATACCCAGGGCAATCACCAGACCGGCGATAGAGACCTGCTGCAAGCCGAAGCCGGCCAGATCAAGCCAGCCCAGGCCGATCAGCACCGACACGGGAATGGCCAGGATAACGATCAGGGCTGACCGTAACCCCAACAACAGAAGGCTCATCAGGCCCACGATAAGCAAGCCCTGCAACAGGTTATCGAAGAATTGTGATACCCGTTCATCCACGGACTCTGCCTGATTATGGGCCAGGTGGATAGCGATCCCCTCTGGCAGCTCGGCACGAAAGCTGTTCAGTACGTCATTCAGTCCGGCCATGACCGAAAAAATAGTGCTGCCCTGGCGCTGCACCACATTGATAAAAACGGCCCTGGTTTCGTTGTAGCGGGCTTCGTAGGAGGGGAGTGCACTGGTCAGCGCTATGTCGGCGATATCTTCCACATAGATGATCTGTTCGGGACGGTAGTGTACGGGGGTTCTTTTTATCTGCTCGACACTGCGAAAGTCACCACTGGTTCTGACGGTGAAGCGCCGATCCCCCGCCAGCAGGTAACCACCGGGCAGGTTGCTTCCGGCTTGCTGTATGGCCCGGACCAGATCATCAAGGCCAATGCCAAGGGCTGTCATTTTGCCCGGGTGGGCCCTGATCTGCAGTTGCTGTTCCGGCAGTGCCTCCAGGGTCGCCCGTTTGACCCCGGGAACTCTGGCCAGACGTTTCTCCAGCTGTTCGGCAATGGGTTTCAGGGTGGGATAGTTGTGTTTGTCTGTGGTCAGTGCCACCTGAAGGATATTGACATCGCCGGGTGACACACGGTCAATGGCCAGAAAAGCGATATCTGTTGGCAGGGTGTTGCGTATTCGGGTGATTTCCGCGACGACTTCGTCATATTTGTTTTGCGGATCTGTGTCGTACAGAAACTCCACGATAATGACGGCCAGACCATCCTCGATATTCGCTTTAAGTACTTTGATGTCATCCAGCTCATTGAGCGCCTCCTCGACCGGATCAACAATCAGTTTCTCCATATCCAGCGGGCTGGTGCCGGGATAGACCACGCGCACCATGGCGGCAGAATAGTTGAATTGCGGGTCCTCAGAGCGGGGCATGGTGTTCAGGGAAGCCACACCAAAGACCACCAGCAACAGGAAAATAACCAGGGTAAAACGGGGATTAAGAATAGCGTTGGCCATCATGGGTCCGACAGTCCTCCCGCTGTATCGGCATTGACCACATGAACCCGGTCGCCGGGTTTGAGCAGACCCGCTCCGGTGGTTATCAGCAGCTCACCGGCCTTTAGGCCCTGACTGATGGCTGCCATGGTGCCGTCAAGATAGTCCAGGGTCACCGTGCGACTGATGGCGGTTTGCTGTTCGCTATTGAAAATAAGCACACTGGCACTGTTCGGCTGATCATCAACCGGGCTTTGAATCAGGGCACTGATGGGAATCAGTGCTCGCTTGCGGGAATGGTCGGGCTGTATCTCAAGCTGCGCGACAAATCCTGAACGGAGCAACGGGTTGGCAGTCGGCAGGCTGATCTCAACAGCAAAGGTACCAGCGCTGGATGCCATGGCCGTTGTACGGGTGATGATCCCGGTAAACCGTTGCTCTGGCAGTGCATCAAAATAGATGCTCACCTTGTCGCCCGGTGCGATCCGGACAATATTCCGGTCCGTCACACTGGTCCGGATAATCCAGCCCTTGCTTTCGTCGGCAACCAGCAGGACAGGCTGGTGTGGTGCCACCAACTCGCCCGCCTCCACATGTCGTTGCAGCACCAGCCCGTTGGCTGGCGCATCAATGCTGGCATAGGTCTGATTGAACCTGGCCATACGCAGTTGGCTCTGGGCAATGGCTAACCCGGTTTCGGCGGATTGCAACTGGTCCAGCGACAGGGCGTTACGGTTGTGCAGTTGCTGCATCCGCTGCAGATTGTTGCGTGCCAGTGCTACTCTGGCAGAAGCAGCGCTCAGCTGTGCGTCGATCTCATCCGGAACAAGATTGGCTAACCGCTGGCCCTTGATCATTCGATCACCGGCGTCAACCAGCACCGTTGCCACCGGGCCGGCGGTTTTGAAAGCCAGGGTCTGCCGGGATTTCCAGCGCAATACCCCGCTGGTTCGAACGGGCACTGAATCGTTTTGGTAGTGTACCGGTTGAACGGTCACTGACACCGGCGGTTTATCGTCAGCATGGCCGGGCGTGATGGCGACAACAGGCAGCAGGATCATGACGAAGGGGAGTAAGATTCGTGGGTAAACACCGGGTCTGCCGAGCATCTGAACCGTCCTTTGAACTGATGCTTATTGTTTTCGGCAGTGGACCCGGTTGTTGATAGGAGGAATTGTATCGGTCAGAAACCATCATAAGTTTCAAACGGTATGATTAAGCAGCCTGAAACCTCCAGCGCGACCTCCAGTAAAATTAAAGCTAACGTACTTGCAAAATGTTTTGATAACTCAACTAAATTCAGGAATTATGATCAGCCAGTAGCTGTAAACATCCCCAATGCTGATGATTTGCAGCCAGCATCAAAGCCGTATAGCCGTGTTTGTTTTGCGCATTGATCGGCGACACATTATGCTTGAGCAACACCTCAACGCAGTCCCCATGACCGTAAGTTGCTGCCGCCATTAATGGCGTCCAGTCATCCATTCCAAGTAGGCTTGCTTCAATTTCCGGTTGTTCCAGAAGCATCTTCAGACATTCCGTTTGCCCATTTACTGCTGCGTACATTACTGCGCTACAGAGGTTATTGTCCTGCGCATTCAGTTTGATCCCTTCCTTTGCCAGAAGCCCTTTGATGATCTCCGTTTGCCCTTTTTCTGTAGCCAGCATGAGTGCAGTTATACCTCCTTTACTGGCTGTATTGATGTCAATCCCCGTTTGTCGGAGTAATAACAAGGCGCAACGTTCATAGCCATTACGTAACGCCACCATCAAAGCCGTATAGTTGTCGTTGTTTTTTGCATTGAGCGACGACTTATCATGTTCAAGCAACACCTCAACGCAGTCCTCATGACCGTATCTTGCAGCTGCCATTAATGGCGTCCAGTTCGCTTTGTCAGGCAGGTTTGCATGAATTCCGTTTTTTTTCAGCAGCACCTTCAGGCACTTCGTTTGCCCCTCGCTTGCTGCGATCGTTAATGCGGTCCGTCCGTCATTGTTGTGCGCATTCGGTTCGATTTCATCCTGTGCCAGAAGTTTTTCCAGGCACTGCGCTTGCCCATTTTTTGCAGCCAACATGAGTGCCGTATTACCCTTTTTATCCTTCCTGTTCACGTCAATGATTTTCCTCGCCAGAATGGCTTCCAGGCAATCAACATGGCCATTTTTTGCGGCCAACATGGCCAGCGTTGACCTTTCTCCATCGCGAACATGGATCAATGCTCTGGCAAAATTTAACAGTTCAGTCAGTAATGCCAAATCACCATTGTCTGCTGCAACCAGGATCTGTGGAAATGTTTGCCATGGGTGCCGTCTTGCTGCATCACCGGACTCCACATAAGACCATACATTTTTACCGTCTTTATTGATTGTACAGATGTCAATATCCGGTTGTTGGAGTAATAAGCTGGCACAACGTTCATCACCTTCATCTGCTGCCAGCATCAAAGCCGTAGAGCCGTTGTTGTTTTGTGCATTGATCGACGATGCATCATGCTCAAGCAACACCTGAACGCAGTCCCCATGACCGTGTCTTGCTGCTTTCATTAATGGCGTCCAGCCGTTCTTGTCAGACAGGTTTGCATTAATTTCTTTTCGTTTCAGAAGCATCATCAGGCATTCGGTGCGCCCATTTTCTGCAGCCAGCATGAGTGCATTTGCACCGTTGGTATTTGTTAAGTTGATGTAAATATGCGTTTGTTGGAGTAATAACAAGGTACAGCGTTCATCACCTCCTATGACCGCCAGCATCAAAGCCGTAAAGCCGTTTCTGTTTTTCTCATTGATCGCCCTCGCGCACACATAATGCTCAAGCAATGCTTGAACGCAGTCCCCATGACCGTATCTGGCTGCCGCCATTAATGGTGTCCAGCCTTCCTTGTCAGGATAGTTTGCACGAATTTCATTTTTTTTCAGAAGCAGCTTCAGGCACTGCGTTTGCCCCTTTGTTGCTGCGAACATTATTGCGGTCCAACCGTGATTGCTCTGCGCATTCAGATCGATTCCCGGCTGTGTGAGAAGTTCTTTCAGACACCCTGTTTGCCCATTTTCCGCAGCCAGCATAAGCGCAGTTTTACCGCTATTTTCCGTATTGTTCACGTCAATGGCTTTCTTCGCCAGAATGGTTTTCAGGCAATCAACATGGCCACTTTTTGCGGCCAACATTGCCGGCGTTAACCCTTGTTGATTGCGAACATGGATCAATGCTCCGGCAAAATTTAACAGTTCAGTCAGTGATGCCAAATCACCATTGTTTGCTGCATCCAGGATCTGTGGCAATGTTTGCCATGGGTGCCGCTCTGCTGCATTACCGGCCTTCACAAAGGACCATACATTTTTACCGTCTTTATTGGTTGCAAGGATGTCAATATCCGGTTGTTGGAGTAATAACCTGGCACAACGTTCATTCCCTCCACGTGCCGCCAGCATCAAAGCCGTATAGCCGTCGTTGTTTTTTGCATTGATCGACAACACATTATGGTCAAGCAACACCTCAACGCAGTCCCCATGACCGTATCTTGCTGCTACCATTAATGGCGTCCAGCCGGACTTGTCTGGCAGGTTTGCATTAATTCCTTTTTGTTTCAGAAGTACCTTCAGACACTCCGTTTGCCCATTTCCTGCTGCATTAACTAACAGCATTTCACCTTTTTCATTATTTGAGTTGAAGTCAATAAGAGGATATTGGCAGAGTGTTTTAAATTGTTCTGGGTCAGACATTAACGTTGAAAACAACAATCTTTGGTATTCAACGAATTCAGTCAAATTCTTGCACAGATCATATCTTGCTAAACAGACAATGACACCCATCTTTTTCAGTTTACTGGCCTGAGATAATACGTCGTTGAAGAAATGGCTGGCATACACTCTGGGAGATCCCGTATCCGGACTTTTTAAATAAGTGGTTAGCTCCCGGACAAATACTTCCTCATCGTTCATAATTTGAATAAGTTTTTCTAACAGCATTTCCTTTATCTGAGGGTAGGATTCTACCGTTTTTTTCCACACTCTTGAGGCAGTTTGATTCAAGAAAAACTCAAAAAAGTCACCCGGTTTATTGGAGTGGTTCAAAGCATGATGAAGAAGATTGAAACGTATTTCTTTCGGGAAGCTATAAAAATTCACCGTTTTTAAATGACCCAGAGTCAGTGTTTGATGGTTATCCCAGTCCAGGTTGCAGTGGGCGCCTTCCACAAGAGGAGCCTCTGAATTAAAGGCCCAAAAATAAAGATTATCTTTCGAGCCAATGCAGAGAAGTGGTGGGTCATCTTCAATTTTCGTGAATAAATCCCAGAAAGATTCCAGGTAAGATTTCTTGTCTACAATATAGAATACGTTCGCGCCAGGGGTAGAATTTAAAAAATGATCGATTAACCATACCTGCAGCCGCTCCCGACTCTGTGAAAATTCATAGCTCCCATCATCGCACGGTTTGATGATTGTCCATAGATCGAGCTTGCTGGCATCTTTGGTTTTGAACCGAAGATTTATTGGCGTTATAAAATCCTCTTTAATGCCATCAATAATTTCACTCGTTAATTCTGTGCCGGAAACAGGCTGGATGAGCCAATCTTCTTTATTTCGCTTTTTTAAAGCGAATACTAAATCTTGATAAAACACCTCGGTAAATTTATGGAGAATTTCAAATTCTGGCATCAGGGATGGCAGGATGCGTTCAAGTCGGCCAATAATTTCTGTATCGTCACCTAGCGTTGCCCTAGGATCATTCATGGGTTCCAAACCAAACCGGTCACAGGCTATATTGTAAAGCGCATTGTGCCAGTGCACTTCATCCCCTACACAATACTCAGCCTGACCATTGGCATGCTCTTTTGCCAGAAATGATTTAACGCCGTATTCCAGTATCCCGTGTCTGATCTTATACAACTCTTTTTGTGGGTCACGGGAGTTCTCCAGGCTGATAAATGCACTTTGAATACGGCTGCCACTGCCATTAAGACAATGGTTTATCCCTGAAAGAAACTCAACAAAATAAGCACAAAAACCGTCTTTATTGAAAGCAAATTTATCAGCCTCACCAGGGTTTTGTGCTTCCAGCTCAAGAAATCGCTCAGTTTGATCAACGATTTTATGGAGATAATAACGAGTATCCTGGAATGATATCAGGCTGGAAGATGTTTCATCTTCACCTCTGAGATCATTTATTATCTTTTGGTGAAAAATAGTAATATCCTCATCACAAATGTCACCGATCAAACGCTGTGTCAAAGATTTCAGTCTACCAATATCTTCCAGAAACTGACCTTTCATGCGGATGTAGCTGACAGGTTCAGCCCATATAACTTGTCTAATCGTGTCAAACTTTCCCTTGGGAAAAGCAATATAATCAGCGTCATAGTCATCCGGTTTTTCAGTATGCCCTAATAATGATGGCCTCTGGTATAAAATAGGGTGAGTCATTGGTACCATTTATTAATTCCTCCCGATCAATTAATTCAACTATTCAGCCCCGACAAAGAGTGACTGTATCTTTTCAAAAGATCGTACTTTTTATATTGCACATTTGTATCATATTGGCGTAGTTCAAGGGCTTTAGTCATGCACGATATTCGAGCTGTACGAGAACATCCCCCGAGTTTAATGTCTAATACAGGCTTTCCCAAGTGATGCCGGGGGCAGCTGCATAGAGAAGCTCCCATTCTCCCAAGCGTTGAAGGTAGTTGTCGAGAAATTAGTCGAAGCAGATTTGCCCGGCGTCATGTTGCAATGACGGTCATTCCCTGAAAAATTGATCACCAGCAGGAACTAAAACTATTTAAATACGGTCAAGTGTCCTGATAATGAAAAAAACAACACGCTTCCAATCGTAACCTCAGAGGGTGGCATTATGAAACCCATTAACAATTTGGTATGCCATTCACCTCCGGTTCCTCATAACCAGTCTCTCCCTGCTGGCGCAAGTGCACAATTGCCCATAAACAAGGCAGCCACCACGGTCCAACTGTTAGTCCTGCAACCAGATGCAGCACTGGCTACCCGTAAAAAAACGCCAGCCACCTTGACAGAGGCCGCTCCCTGTGTCGGCATAGCTGACGCCTCTCCCCGATGAACAAAAAATGAAACGATAAAAAGGCGATCAGGAGGTTTTGTTAAGGTGGATTAAAACTGTTTACACAATACCCTATCCCGATAACGGATTATAAAATCTTGTCCAACTGTTATGATAATTCATTTTATTAATTCGAAGTTGCTGAATTCCATCAAGCATAGAGAGTTTACTGCTATCTTCCGGAGCGTGACTCAATGTACTTAAATATTCAAAAAAAGCCTGACGAGTATATCTTTTTGACATTATCAGTTCTATATCTTCTTCTGCTAAAAGATCTGTGCTTGAACTATAGTAGTTTGTTTCGAAATTCCAGGATATCATCATTTTATGAGGTTCATTCATTATTTCCTGATACTCCTTCTGAGCACTACCGCTTAAAATATACCGAAAGAGTCTTTCCGAATTTTGCTCCAAATTTTCTAAGTTCATTGAATTATAATCCCGCAAATAACGAAAGAAAGCATTATGCGATTTTGCACGAGTTTTCATCGGTTCAGTTAGTTCTTCGATTAGTTTATCATCTATTGAAATAGAATTAGGATTCAGATGTGACGTATTACAAAAACCATTTTCTGCAATTTTAAAGGCTCTCGGCCTCATTAAAACATTATCAATATCATTATATGTTAACGATTTATCCTCCCAGGAAGATAACCTTTTGAGCAAAAGATCTTTGCTTGTTTCTTTCGCTTTACACTTTGCAGCAATAAGAACCTTTTTCGCGTAAACAATAGCACAGACTCTAACACAATCCATTAGTGATATACTTTCTGTTTCCTGAAACTTGAATTTCTCTACCATTGGCAAATCTGATAAGTCCTCTTCAATAGAAAGTACCAGGACATTGTCATGATCAGCAAATAGGCTATTCATTGTTTTTATTTGGGATTCTGTCATTGAGTTATTTGTATAAATTAATAGAAGTGGTATACCTTGTTCTGAAAGTCTTGACGCTTCCTCATCTATCAATTTAACGTAATCTAATCTCCTGGTATTGTTTATGCCATCAAATAATGTTAAACCGTGGTATGCATACCATGTATGAAATACAGGCCCGGGAGGAATTATTTTTAGGCCAAGTTGCTTCATTTCACCATAAGAACTGATACCTGAATAAAATAATGCAGCAGCCATATTTTCTAATGAAAAGTCGTCAATATTCTCAAGCAGGTTTTGTTCTCTAGCTAATTGAGAAACTATTTTCCGTTGTTCTGTTAAATCTGGTAGCTCCATATTGTGGAATTGATGAGGTGATTCTGCTAACTGTATGTTTGAAGTGGAATCACCACGCACACTACAAATCTCTCTGGGTAATCTTGTGCCAAACTCAGGAGACAATGTAATGGTTGTACACTCATGATTACCAAATTTTCCTTTTTTTTCACTTCTTTGGACAAGTTGTGATCCATTTGGACTACTTGATGAATCGACACTGTGAAAAGTTGGTTTATTTGTTGCCGGTTCCATATCATTTATTCCTTGGTTTCTGTCCCTGTTACTTAGTCTTTCAGAGTTCTCTTAAGTTCAAGTAAATTGTAACAGGCAAGTAAGAATGCCTAATGATTAGGGATAGATTGCGCCTGGCCACAATTTATCCTGTTATTGCACAAGTGTTGCACGGGTAAAGGGAATTTCCGGGATAATGCGCTGGCCGAAAGCTTCTTCCATACTTTGAAGACAGAACTCATTCATCATGAGGACTGCCAGACGCGGGAAGAGGCGACAACTATGTTGACAAACACCGGTTTTCGCCTGACTGGTTAAGCAACGCCTTGAGACTGTCTTCTGTTAATCGCTTTCGAGCTTTACAGTATGAGCTGTTGTCTGTTTTATCCGGTTTCTGTTCTTTCGCAATCTGATCTCTGGCATCGGAGATCAGAGTATTGCGGCAAGATTTGTTTTCACTGGCTACCTGATGCATGAACAGAGTTAGTGTTTTTAGAGGCGGGAAATGCTTGACTCTGCCACCAGTATATTGTGACTGAAAATGTGTAAGGTTCTCTTTGGTCAATATGGCCGAGAGGTCACCTTCTTCTGTCTGCGCAAATTGCTTGAGCAGATCATCAGCAAGGTTGAGATATTCTGGGCTAGACTTGTTCATGGCTTGCTCTTGAGGAGTTTTTCCCATGACTTTTTATAGTCGTTTTCTCTTGGGCAAGCCTCTGCCATTTCTGCATCAGAACCTTAAGTCAGTGCCATTGATCTAAGGTTTGTCGACAATTTAAATTCGGTGTCGACATTTTTGCACCTGTGTCGACACTTTTAATACATTTCTACAACAGTTCTTTAAACAACAGAACCCAACTGGAAGATTGGCAGGTACATTGCCACAATCAGGCCACCGACCAGTACACCCAGCACCGACATGATGATGGGTTCCATAAGGCTGGTCATGCCATCAACCATATTATCCACTTCTTCTTCATAGAAGGTGGCTACTTTATCAAGCATCTCATCCAGAGAGCCTGATTCCTCACCGATAGATACCATTTGTATCGCCATAGGCGGAAATATCCCGGTGCTTTTCATGGCAAACTGTAGCTGCTGACCGGTGGATACATCTTCCTTAATTTTTCTTGCCGCATTGGCATAAACGACATTGCCTGCAGCACCAGCTACTGAGTCCAGTGCATCGACAAGGGGAACCCCGGCGGCAAAGGTTGTTGACAGGGTTCGGCCAAAACGGGCAACGGCGGATTTATCCAGAATTTCACCAATAATGGGTAGCTTCAGCATCAGGCGATCCAGACCATCTCTGGCTGCCTTGGATGACTTCAGTGTTCGTGATATCAGGAAGCCACCACCGACCAAAGCGCCGAGGACGAAATGCCAATATTCCTGGACAACCTCTGATATGTTGATGACAACCTGGGTAAAGGCAGGTAGCTCAGCACCAAAGCCCTGAAAAACCTCTTCAAATTGAGGGACTACCTTCACCAGAAGGATGACGGTAACGATCATCGCAATAAGGACTACGGCAATTGGATAGTTCATCGCTTTTTTGATTTTTGCCTTGAGGGCTTCGGTTTTTTCTTTATAGGTAGCGATTCGATCCAGCAATGTCTCAAGTGCTCCTGACTGCTCACCAGAGGCAACGAGATTGCAGTACAGGTCGTCAAAATAATCCGGGTGTTGTCTGAGGGAATCGGCAAAAGTACTGCCTGAGGCTACTTCATTCTTGATCTTGCCAACCAGATCCCTCATGGCTTCTTTCTCGATACCGCCGGAGGTAATGTCAAAGGCCTGAAGCAGTGGTACCCCTGCCTTCATCATGGTTGCCATCTGGCGGGTGAACAGGGCTATGTCCATGGGCTTGACCTTACCCCCACCGCCAAGTGCCAGGGAGGGGCCTTTTTTAGAGACTTTGGTCGCCAGGATACCCTGTTTTCTAAGCTCAGCCTTGACCTGCGCAGCACTGGCACTCTGCATTTCCCCTTTCGTTTTTTTGCCGGCTTTATCTTTACCCTGCCAGACAAATGTGGCTGTTTTGGTTGGTTTTGCGGCCATTGTTTGCGCGATCCATAGCTGTTCTGCTTGATGAGCAGATTATAAGTTTACTTCGCCCACTTTATATCAGGACGATGATAAAAACAGATAATCCTCTGAAATTGAGAACTGATTACTGTTTGTTTCGGTCAAATACGGCCGGTCATTAGGACCTGCTGAGGTTTCGTTGTACGTTTAGCGGGATGCGCAGTCTGGCTTTTATACTTGGCTTCCAGTTGCATTGAACTGGTTTGATTAGACCTGCACCTGTCCGCCTTGTGGAAGTCAGCTGTAGGCGCTACTGAGAGCCTGTTACCTTAGGTCAACTGAGCCTGATTTGTCGTGTGTTTTTAATTGTAAACTTCGGTTCGTTTGAAACCGTCCACATTGATAGCGGTCAGGCTTTTACCCCAGACGCAGCCAGTGTCTATGGCGTGGATATTATCATGACCACTGACCCCATCAAGCGCTGCCCAGTGACCAAAAATGATCTGCTCTTGATAGCAGGGGCTCTTTGAAAACCTGAACCAGGGCGCATAACCGTTTTTCGGGATAGACCCTTTGCTTTCCAGGTCCAACATTCCATAGGCATTACAGAAGCGCATCCGGGTAAAGTAGGCTGCGGTAAGCCGTAGCCTTTGCTTCAGCTTAAGCTCATCATCCCATGGCTGAGGCTTAGTGTTTTTGAAAATCTTTTTGAGCCATTTGATATGGTCTTCAGACCGAAGAGCCTGCTCCAGTTCCCGGGCTTGTTGAATGGCCTGGTCAATGGTCCAGACGGGGGGGATACCAGCATGTACCATGGTAATCTTTCTCTGGTCGTCATGGTGCAGCATTGGACGAAAGCGTAGCCACTGGAGCAGCTCATCAGCATCAGGGGCTTCCAGCACTTCAGTCAGGGTGTCTTTGCCTTTCTGCTTGCGAATGCCACAGGCCACAGCCAGAAGGTGCAGATCGTGATTCCCCAGAACGGCGATACAGCTATTACCAAGACTTTTCAGGTAGCGCAATGTTGCCAGAGATTTTGGGCCGCGATTGACCATATCGCCCGCAACCCAGAGGACATCGTGGTCAGGGTCAAACTTGAGTTCATCCAACAGGTGACGCAGAGGGTCATAACAACCCTGAATGTCCCCGACGGCGTAAGTGGTCATTGGCTGTTCCTGAGCGATCCCTGGCTGTTAATGTTGTCTATCGATCAAATAGTCGGCCATTCGAACAAAATCGGCAAGAGTCAGTACTTCTGGCCGGGCTGCAGGGTCAATGGCCAGTGTTTCAAGCTCTTCTGACTTGAGGTGCTGTTTAAGTGTATTACGAATGGTTTTACGCCGTTGACTGAAAGCATCCCGAACAATCTGTTCCAGTTTCAGAATATCTTTACAGGGATAAGGTAGCTCATGATATGGGGTCATTCGCACGATGGCTGAGTCGACTTTGGGAGCAGGCTTGAACGCTCCGGGTCCTACCGTAAAGAGGTAATCTACTTTGCAGTAATACTGCGCCATGATACCCAGGCGGCCATAATGTTTTTCCCCCGGTGCGGCGGCCAGACGCTGAACCACTTCTTTCTGCAGCATGAAATGCATATCCTGAATCATGCTTTCAAAGCTTAACAGGTGAAAGATTAACGGGGTTGAAATGTTATAGGGCAGGTTGCCAATGATTCGCAGCGGTCGGTCATCGGTTTTCAGGCTGGCAAAATCAAAGTTCAGCGCATCGGCTTCGTGAATATGAAAGTTTGGGTTCAGGCCAAAGCGCAGGAGCAGGGTAGGAATCAGGTCCCTGTCCAGCTCCACAACGTCCAGTCCACCGGCACGCTCAAGAAGGTCGGCGGTCAGGGCTCCCTGGCCGGGACCAATCTCAACCAGATGCTCACCCTGTTTTGGGTTGATCGACGCAACGATTTCACCGATAACGCCATGATCGTGAAGAAAGTTCTGGCCGAAACGTTTGCGGGCCTTATGGTAAGGAACGTCTGTCTGGGGCATGAGGAGTATTGCTCATCTGGGGTGAAACTGCCGATGACCATCAGCCATGAAAAATAGACGGCATGGATATCGGTCAAACAGGCGATAATAACGCCCGACTGCTGTTTTTGCCAGATGCGCGTCATCGTGAAATACAAATCTATGATCCAGTTCAACTGGTTTTTTCTTATCAAGGCCAAATACGCCTTTTGCTGTTATAAGTAGTTAACCAAATGAAATCGTATTTTCTGACCAAGTGGACAGTCACTCTGCGGCGTTACAACTCCGGTCACATAGCTAAGGCTATGC
>NZ_JAHHPM010000439.1 GCF_024606345.1 Endozoicomonas sp. YOMI1 | reverse complement strand
TTGCCGACAGCGAGATTCGTAAAACCGCGGCGAATACTTCTGATGAAACCATCGAACGGGAAATCGAAGAAGGTGTCATCATCAAGGCAGATACCCTTGAGGAGCTGGCAGAGAAAATCGGTGTACCCGTGGCAGAGTTTGTTGCAACCATTGAGCGTTACAACACCTTTGTAGAGCAAGGTCATGATCCGGATTTCCATAAGAGCGCCCTTGGCTTGAAAGTTGAGCAGCCGCCATTTTATGCAACTCCGCGTCAGCCCTCCGTTCATCACACGATGGGCGGCTTGAAGATCGATACGCAAGCTCGTGTTATCAATAAAGACGGCGATGTTATCCCGGGATTATACGCAGCAGGTGAAGTGACCGGCGGAATCCACGCAGGTAACCGTCTGGGTGGTAATGCACTCATTGATATTTTTACCTTCGGCCGTATTGCCGGTGAGAGCGTCGCCGAGCTTGCTTAATTTAATTAAGGCTGTTTTTTAACCTGCGTGAAATACGATACATTCTGTATCATTGTTGGCAAGGTATGAAACTTGGAGTAGCCACTATGGATCCCACTAGCGACACAGAGTACAAACCTGGCCCGCTGGACGGCGTCACGATATTAGACTTCTCCCGCGTACTTTCCGGACCTTATTGCACAATGATTCTGGCGGATCTTGGGGCAAGGGTAATCAAGATTGAACGCTTTGGTACTGGCGACGACACACGTGCGTTCGGGCCTTTCATTGAAGACGATTCAGCCTATTTTATGTGCTTCAACCGAGGCAAGGAGAGCATCTCTTTAGATATTAAATCGCCACGTGACCGGGAACTGCTGGAACGACTCTTAGACACCAGTGATGTCGTTGTTGAGAATTTTCGTCCCGGTGTTATGAAACGACTTGGCTACGGCCCAGAGCGCCTGGCCAAAACCCATCCACATATTGTTTATGCCTCTATCTCAGGCTTTGGGCACAGCGGTCCGTACAGTGAACTGCCAGGTTACGACATGGTGGTACAGGCAATGGGCGGGATTATGGGTTTGACCGGCTGGCCAAATGCAGAGCCTGCCCGCGTTGGTACGAGCTTTGGTGATCTGGGTGCAGCTCTGTTCGGTGTTATAGGTATTTTAGCTTCCCTATACAGCCGCAGCCGTGACGCCCAGGGAGCACGTATCGACATCGGCATGCTTGATTGTCAGGCCGCACTTCTGGAGACAGCTCTGGCGCGTTACGACGTCGAAGGTGTTGTACCCACCCGAACCGGTGACAACCACCCTTCGCTGGCACCTTTTGAGACTTTTATGGCCGAGGACGGTAAGTTTGTGATCTGCACCGGCAACGACACGCTCTTTCTGTTGATGGCCGACGCTCTGGGGTCACCGCTTCTGGCACTGAAACCAGAGTTTCTGACCAATGACCTGCGGGTTCAAAACCGTGTGCAATTGGTTAAGGACGTAGAGGCGATCACCAAAACCAGGCCGATGCAGCATTGGATCGACGCCCTCAATGACGAGGGTGTTCCCTGTGCACCCATCAATACCATTGACAAGTTGTTCGACCATCCTCAGCTACTGGCCCGTGACATGATCATCAAAGTTCAAGGAGAACACGACCGGCCGGTACGTACTGCAGGCAACCCAATTAAATTGAGCAACCTGACCGAATTTGATCCAGAAGTGCCAATCAAAGCACCTATGCTGAATGAGCATCGTGAAGCGATTCTTGATGAACTGATGGCGAGCCACGGAGCTTATGACCCCATTGCTAAAGCTCAAAATGATAACCACCATGCTGATCAGCCAGAGCTGCACGAAGCTGTTGCTCCAGCCGTTCACTAACAGACCCGAGAACTATAGGTACCTATGATGCAAAAGCAAAAAGCAAGCTTCACCGTTAAGTCTGTCAAATCTGAAAATAAGACTGAAGCAGAAAAGTCCACTCTGGCAGTGGTAGCTGCACCCAAAGCGCACACCCCGGAAGTCATTCTGGTTGAGCGTCGTGAACGGGTGGGTATCATTACTCTGCATCGTCCCAAAAGTTTGAACGCACTGAATCGCCAGCTTGCGCGTGAAGTTGTCGACACACTCAAGGAATTTGACAAAGACGATAATATCGGTGCCATTGTGATTACCGGTAGTGCCCGGGCTTTTGCGGCCGGGGCTGACATTGAAGAGATGGCGAACCTGAATTTCTCCGAGTTCTATTGCGACGATATCTTTGCCCCGTGGGATGAAATGAAGGCCATTCAAAAACCGGTTATCGCTGCGGTAGGAGGCTACGCACTGGGTGGTGGCTGTGAGCTGGCGATGTTGTGCGACTTCATTATCGCTGCCGATGATGCTCAGTTTGGTCAGCCAGAAATCAAGCTGGGCATCCTGCCTGGTATCGGTGGTACTCAGCGTCTCAGCAAAGCGGTTGGTAAGTCCCTGGCTATGGATATGGTACTGACTGGCCGGACTATCAATGCTGAGGAAGCTAAAGCGTCAGGCCTGGTAGCACGTATAGTACCAGCCAAAGATCTGTTACAGGTTGCACTGGAAGCTGCGCATACCATCGCTGCTTACAACGACCCGGCAGTGCGTATGGCTAAAGAATCCGTCAATGTTGCCTTCGAAACCCCTCTTAACGAAGGAATGCGCCACGAACGTCGCCTGTTCCAGGCTTCCTTTGCTACCGAAGGCCAAAAAGAAGGAATGCACGCCTTTATTGCCAAACGAGCTCCTGTTTTCCGACACCGCTAGAACGCAGAAATATCTGCTACTTCAGACACTAATCGGCACCGCTGTCGCTGCAGTATGGCAGTCTATTCTCGGACAGGCTCCCAGGTAGCGGGCCTCACTCAATCAAGGGGGTTTTTATGGGCACTTTAGGCCTGGAGTCACCGCTGTCCGTGATAATCCCAGACTTCGGAGTCGAATCGACATGTCTACCCAAGTGATTCTTCCACGCATAATGCAGGTGGGTGAAGGTGCCAGCCTGAAAATTCCTGACGTACTGGAAAGCCTGGGGTGCAAGCGGCCGTTGATCATTACTGACAAAGTGATGGTGGAGCTGGGTTATGCCAGCAGTATCCAGGACGTCCTGTCTAACAATTCCATGACAGCTGACGTCTTTGATGACACTGTGCCAGAGCCCACCGTTGCCTCTATTCAGGCCGGTGTCAACAAGGTGCGCGAGGGCGACTATGACAGCATTATCGCCCTGGGTGGCGGTAGCCCCATCGACAGTGCCAAGGCGATCGCCATTCTCGGCAAGCACGGCGGCACCATGCAGGAGTACAAGTTCCCCCGTGTGGTGAATGAATCCGGGTTGCCGATCATTGCAGTTCCCACCACCGCCGGCACTGGTTCCGAGGTGACCAAGTTTACCATCATCACTGATGAAACCAGTGATGAGAAGATGCTCTGTGTCGGTGTTGGCTTTATGCCTGTAGCGGCACTGGTGGATTACAGCCTGACCCTGAGCCTGCCACCCCGGATTACCGCCGATACCGGTATCGATGCCCTGACTCACGCCATTGAAGCTTACGTCAGCAAGAAAGCCAACCCTTACAGTGACAGTCAGGCTCTGTCAGCGATCAAACTGCTGGGGCCAAACATACGTCAGGCATATCGCGACGGATCCGACAAGCAGGCTCGCGAAGCGATGATGCTGGGCTCAACCCTCGCCGGTGTCGCTTTTTGTAATGCCTCCGTAGCGCTGGTACACGGCATGAGTCGTCCGATTGGTGCGGCCTTCCATGTCCCTCATGGACTGTCCAACGCTATGCTATTGCCAGCTGTGACAGCGTTCTCCATCCCTGAAGCGCCAGAACGCTACGCCGATTGTGCCCGCGCTATGGGAGTAGCCGAGGCAACCGACAGCAACGATGCCGCCAACAAGAAGCTGTTGGAAGAATTGCACGCCCTGAACGACGAGCTCAAAGTGCCGTCTCCAGAGCAGTTCGGTATCGATCGTGACACCTTCCTTAACATGGCACCGACCATGGCTGAGCAGGCTCTGGCTTCAGGTTCCCCCAACAACAATCCGCGAGTACCCAGCAGCGAGCAGATCGTCGAGATCTATCGCCAGCTTCTGTAATGCATTAGCGAATTAATCACCGGCGGCTCCCTCGGGGTCGCTCACATCCCTCCTGGAGGAAATACGATGAGTACTATCGGACATCTAATCAATGGCAAGGTTGTTACCGAAGGCGCTCGTAAGCAAGCGGTCTACAACCCCGCCACTGGTGTTCCTGAAAAAGAAGTCCTGCTTGCTTCCAGGGAAACTGTGGAAGATGCAATTGCCGCTGCTGAAGCTGCCTACCCTGAATGGCGTAACACTCCGCCAATGAAGCGTGCTCGCATCATGTTCAAGTACAAAGAACTGCTGGAAGCCAACGCTGATGAGATCTGCAGACTCATCGGTGAAGAGCACGGCAAGATCTCTCACGACGCCATGGGTGAGCTGCAGCGCGGCATCGAAAATGTTGAGTATGCCTGCGGCATTCCTGAGCTGCTGAAAGGCGAGCACAGCCGCAATGCAGGTCCTGGCATTGACTCCTGGAGCGAATTCCAGCCACTGGGCGTGGTAGCTGGTATTACACCATTCAACTTCCCGGCAATGGTACCCATGTGGATGTTCCCAATGGCCATCGCCTGTGGTAACCCCTTCATACTCAAGCCTTCGGAGCGTGACCCAAGCTCCACTCTACTCATCGCTCAGCTGCTGCAAGAAGCTGGCCTGCCTGATGGCGTGCTCAACGTGGTCAACGGTGATAAGGAAGCAGTAGATACACTGCTGAAAGACGAGCGAATCAAGGCCGTAAGCTTCGTTGGCTCTACTCCTATTGCCGAATACATCTACACCACGGCCAACGCCAATGGTAAGCGCTGCCAGGCTCTGGGTGGAGCCAAAAACCATGCCATCATCATGCCTGATGCTGACCTGGACAACGCTGTTAACCAGCTGGTTGGAGCTGCTTTCGGCTCCTCCGGTGAGCGATGCATGGCTCTGTCCGTAGCCGTTGCTGTAGGTGACACTACTGCCGACGCTCTGATTTCTAAAATGAAAGCTGCCATGGCCAGCCTGAAGGTCGGTGTCCACAGTGAGAGCAGCAACGACTTCGGTCCACTTATCACCGGTGCTCACCGCGATAAGGTCGTGGGTTTTATTGACAGTGCAGAGGCTGATGGTGCCAAAATCGTTGTGGACGGCCGCAACCCTGAAGTACCTGATTACAAAAACGGTTTCTTCGTCGGTGGCACGCTGATCGACCAGGTGACTCCAGAAATGGAAAGCTACCGCCAGGAGATCTTTGGTCCGGTACTGCAGGTAATTCGCGTCGAAACCATGGAACAGGCAATGAAACTGATCAATGACCATGAGTACGGCAACGGCACCTGTATCTTCACCCGTGACGGCGAAGCAGCACGCTACTTCTCCGATCACGTCCAGGTAGGTATGGTGGGAATTAACGTACCTCTGCCAGTGCCAGTGGCTTATCACAGCTTCGGCGGCTGGAAGCGCTCCCTGTTCGGTGACCTGCACGCCTACGGCCCGGATGGAGTACGCTTCTACACCAAGCGTAAGACCATCACCAAACGCTGGCCTTCTGCCAGTGTGCGCGAAGGCGTAAGCTTCTCCATGCCGACCTGACTGATCGGTTGGCACTGCAACACCCAAACCTGAGCGTTGTTTTGATCGGGCCAGCCCCATTTAACCGGTGGGCTGGCTTTTTGGTGTTTTGGATTATGTAAGTAGTTAACCAAATGAAATCGTATTTTCTGACTAAGTGGACAGTCACTCTGCGGCGTTACAACTCCGGTCACATAGCTAAGGCTATGC
>NZ_JAHHPM010000438.1 GCF_024606345.1 Endozoicomonas sp. YOMI1 | reverse complement strand
TCTCTCCTTGGAGCCCTTGTAAACAGCGACTTCCAATTTATTTTCACGGCAAAGAAGAGATTTTCTTTTCCTTCGTGCTCTTCGTGTCCTTCGTGGTTCCTCACGGTTACGGCCAGCCTGAGTCAATGATCTTTGGTAATAGCGGTAGGCGCATAACCCGGTCCCGGCCAGCACAAAAAATACCAAGCCCAGAGAGATGCCCAGGGCGATATAGGCTATGACGGGATTAAATACAGATTCCACTTACGGTGATGGTGTGGCAAATGTGACAGGATCCGAGCCGGAAAAGGCCATCATTGGTACTTTACTTTCATTTGATGGGGTCGTTGTCAGTGTGACAGAAGACGGGCCGGAAAAGGTCATAGTGGTACCTTTGGCCCCCGGCTCTAATTGCGGGCGGTAGAAGGGCATTGGCACCGTGTAATGTATAAACATCATCATAATTAACGGGTCGGCAATCCGGTGTTACCAGGCGGTCAATTTTTTCACAGAAATCATTTTCCCAATGACCACATCCCTGGACGCTGTCTGGTTGTGGTTCACCATTAATACGGACATTACAAATAATTGGGTTATCCCCTGCCGTGATATTCGCAGTGGCACTTTTACCTTTACTGTCAACGGTGCTGTTAAACGCCCTGGTGTTGGTGACACTTGCCTTTCCAAGGATACGTCCTGCGCTAATACCGGCATCTGCAGCAGGTCCTTCTGTGCCAACATGACAGTCCACTACCGTCGTGTTGGTAACAGTTCCTTTATACTGATATCCCACCCCAATAGCGGCATCTGCAAATCTTCCCGTTGTTTTGTGGGGCTTTTCTGGTTTTGTCCTTGTCTTGGTTTTTGGCGTTTTCCGGGGGGCCGTCCTGCGTATTTTCCCGGTGCGACCCAGGCTCGGGTAACAAACCGGCACGGGCAGTGAATGCATTAAACTGATCCCAGGCGAACTGGCCAGCAGTGGAAAGGCTGGGAAGATGGCCCAGCACACCACTGATTCCCGGGGGCAGGCCGCCACAGGCTGATATCGCCCGTCCTGCCAGTGCGGTGGCCTGCAGGAAATTACCCAGGCTATCAATGCCCTGAGGATCACTGCCTGCAGCACCGGGCACTGGCGGCCGGGAATTGGGCGGGTCAAAGTAGGGATTCAGCGACCGAACAAACGCACTAACCCCGGATCTGATCACGCCCAACCCTCTCCACCGGCCCTCCAGTTCTGTGGTTGGGGTTGCTACAGGTTGCGGGTCGATGGCAGTGAAAGTGTACATCGTTACCGGTCTGATCCAGACCAATCAATCGTTTTCTTAAGGCTATTTCTTTCTGTTGCAACGCAACCCCTCGCTTTTCATCCGGCAGGCTGTCAAAGCACCGGAAATATTCTCAAGAACTTTTCCGTTGCCAACGTTGTCAATATTCGTCGCACAAAACAAACGCTGCTACCCAATCGCCGCCCAATTAGAGTATGCAAGTATGATTAATAGCCATTTTATCGACCATTCAGGTTTCGCTCAGACGCTATCTGGATCCCCTGAGGTATTGTCAACCGAAGCCACAGGGTATTCTCAGTTGAGTCCTGATCAGCACAGCCGGTTTGGCGGTAGCTCTCTGGGAGAACGGAAGGTCGAATGCTTGGAACATTCAGAATCGGTAAGGCGTTATGCTCAGGGAGATACAAACGACACAGGTTCGATACTGTGGTGGTATCGATATCCTGAGGAGCCATTCGGGGAGAGAGACGCTATCTATAGGTGGATTGCCAAAGGGGCGAATGACAAAATTGAAGAACTGATTGATCAGGGGTGTAACCTTAACCATAGCGATAGCGATAACGGTGATGAGCCACCGCTATTTTATGCCCTGAATTTCGGTTCTCTGGAAACAGTTTTACTGTTACTGAAACATGGGGCAGACCCTAATTTATTCCACGTCCGTTTCAGTTGCAGATTCAAGTTCAATGGTGATTATAGTTTACGGGAGACCGACAAATTATCCCGGCTTGTATTGCTACTCAGTTACGGTGCCAATCTATGGGATGATCACCAAGCATTCGGTGACGTGTTTGAAGATAACCGGATTTCCCGGCTTGCTGTCTATTACTTTTGGGAAAAATACTGTGAGAGTCATGCCGGTCCCATACGCAGACCAGAATCGGTTGCAGAGCTGAATCAGTTGGTTTTTGAGTTACCTGTTCTGCAAATCATGGCATATATTTCGCTGTTTAATGATCAACCTGAGATGTTGTACCGACCATCAGGCAACTTGCCCGCTAATCTCCGGGATTTTTTTGAATTCATTGGTGCCTGAGGCAGTGATAAGGCAAGGGTTAACAGTCAGGAGGTTACCGGAGCGGTCTAATCCTTGTCGGTTGGGGTTTTCCGAAGTTATTAGACTACTTGAATAATAACTTTTCATTCCTTTTTTTTTGAACTTTTTAATGTTTTTTAAATCTATATCGCCTCAATTGATTGGTTATTCGGAAGTCGAAATATTTTGGAAATTGGTGTTACAGCAGGAATGATAGATTATCTGGGACTGCCTGGTGATCATGTGCAGAATACGAAACCAGCAGCAGCTTCTCTTGTTCGGGTCCGATCAACAGATAATCTTCGTGGGGGAGAGGAAACCTGTAAAAAGTTGTTAGGTGGTGGTTATAAAGTTAAAGATGCATACAGAAAGAGTTTGCTGAAGTGCTGGAAACTTCACGGATATGGTGGATAACTGAATCGCCATCAGTGAGAAGTATTTTTGACCAGATTTTTCTTGCAGACAAAAATAAAAGCTCGCTGACAAAGGGCGTGATGAGTGTAGTGACTAAACTTAAATCCCATGTCAAGCTGGGGCGTAGTCTCAGTACTAATAAAGTTTTGGATAGACGCCAGAAAGAATGCTTGCCAGTGAAACAGTTTTCACTGAGGGAGCGTGATATAGGCCTGAAAACACCTGAACTTCCGAAGATAACGTTCACTCCTGACAGTCCTGAGCATAAACCAAAAGTTTAATTGTCTGGTTTTTAATGGGTTATTAAATATTGGGAACTAAATTCTGAGTTAAAAGTCAAAAAAAGATAATTCATACGATCATCCGATTAAATTATGTTTGTGTCTCTGTCAGGTGTTTAATTATGGCTTACCCTACCCAGTCACCAATACCATCCACTTCGCATTTTGTTGCCGCTGCGGATCAATTACCGTTGCCGCCAGATCAGGAAGCCCCCTGTTCTGCAGAAGCCGGAACCTTTGAAACACGGCACACCACCATTGCATTATCTGAGCGCCTGCAACTGAAGAATCAGGGGTATTCTGATCGGGATATCTCAGCCGCAGAAAAAACACTGCTGCAAAGGGCAACTGAACCACTGACGGTAGATCGCATTCTTCAGGAGCTTGCCGACAGATGTGTTGATATAACCTCCATACTGAACAGCCTTGAAGAGGCGATCGACAAAACTCCCGGCACTACGGGTAAGGGGCGTCTGGCAAGTCAGGTTATGGACTTCGCCAAGTCACTTAAAAAACGTGTGGCCTGCGAATTTAAAGATCATTTCACCGCTGGGTGGCCAGAGCGGCAAAAAGTGGCTGAGATTGTCAGCCAGTGGCCAGAGTCACTGAAGGAGTCAGCAACCTATATCCGCTATGGTTGGCCAGTTTTGAAAGTTGGAAGAGATGTTGATGTTTTGTGTGATTTCAGGTCTGCCATTAAGGTTTGCAGCAGTCGTGATGATCAATACCCGGGTCTTCATCCGCGAGTTCACCCTGATCTTCCGGCATGTTTTGATCCCGAAGAATATAAGCATTTGTCTCAGAGTGAATTTAAAAGCTTTTTCGGAAAGCGCTCCAGGAAGATGCAGGCCTTGATTAAAAGTCTTCCTTCGGATTTTCCGGTAATCAGTCAAAACGTGTACCTGGATTATCCGGTCTTTTTCCGTCTGGTGAGGGATATCTGGCTTGATGCATTACATAATCGCAATACTGAAACCATGAACAGGATCAGTCATTTGATGGTGTCGTTTACGCAGCAGATAAACAGCTCCTACGAAGGCAAACGCGACTATTTAAAGCCGCTGGATGTCCAGTTAGGTTGCATCCATTTACTGAAATATGACGATTTGTCAGTTTTAGCGTTTCTGCTGGTGACCCATCCCAGAAGATGGGAGGAAAACTATAAATCTATTTTTCAGCAGTTGATCCGTTATGCTTTTTCAAATCAGGAAAGCAAGTTGAAGACAAATTCTGGCATGTGGGGAGCAGATCTGCACCAGCAACTGAGTATTAGCCGTTGGGCAGAGTCAGAGGTGATTCCGGATACCGTCACCACCCTGCGTTTTCTCCGTGATATTGTGCAGTATATCGATAAGCATAAGCATTTATCAGGCTCAGATATGTCAGGTCACATCAGCCCAAGTGATTATCATTGGTCAGAGCGTCTCTCGAGGGGACAGTACTTCGATAAAGAAACACATCAGCTGCTGTCACCCATCACTGTATCGGACCCGCAAACATTATTTCCCCTGGAGGAAACCCGAAAGGTACTTGCTGATTTTTACAGCGCAAGCTTTGGGACAACAGGCGCTGTTTCAGCAAATAGTGGAAATGCACGCTAATCGCCGATCAATCCTTTCACACTCACAAAACCGAATTTTTATCCTCAATTTTCTGCCATCCTTGCTACGGGGTCGCCTAGACGGGCGCTATTTCGGACAGCCTCCTGGAAGTGGGTAAACCCAAGAAAATCAAAGGTGGTTGGCATTCCACAGTACCAATTTTCTTTCCCGCTGCAAGGCCGGAAATCAACGCACTGTGTTTTCTCCGGATGTAGCATTAACTCATATTTTGAAAAACGCTTTTGGAGCATTTCTTCAAAAAAACGACAATAGTCATATTTTAAACACCATAACACTGTCATCTGCAAAACGGGTCGGGTTGCACTGCCCTCTCATTCTTGGTCGTAATACCAATTCCACCCTTCTAAATATGAGCTGCGCAGCCATCTTGAACAGCTGGATCGAGATTATTGTACGACGACTGAAGTTTTATCTGAGGGAGTTGATAACCTCCAAAGGGCAATATGTAATTGATGATGAGTACCATATCCAGAATGTTAATGCCTATCCCAGCGATTTTAAGGCATGGATCAATGGCTTCTTCAATTTTCTTTACTGGCGCGAAGCCTTTTATATGGAATTATTGTTTATTCTTTTTTCTCCAGGCTGTTTCAACCATTTACGAAGACGGCTGTTTTATGATGAATGCCCTTGCCTGTTCCCCCTCCCACGTATCCACCGATACTTCCGGGTCATTCAGTGGTGACGAGTGCTCCATTTGCAAAGAGGATTTCCATGGCCGTAGTGTGACACCCGTTGTCGTCAAAACCAAATGCGGGCACAGATTTGATCTGGACTGTATTTCGAGGTGGCTCCATTCCGGATTCGGGCAAGGGACCTGTTGCCTTTGTCGACAAGCAGTATTGCCGCTGGTACGGGAGGCTGGTGCCTGTATTTATGAAAAATCACCCTTCTGCGAAGCCCTACCACTGCAGGCCTGTCGTACTGGTGATACTGAGAAATTAAATGGGCTTTTGAGGCTGGACCCCAGCATTGCCCGGAAAACGTTCAGATCTGCAGTTACAGGGCAGCAAATTGATTTGCTGTTAGTCGCTGCCCAGAACAATAACGCCGACTGCCTGAAAGCCCTGATCGCTGCCGGGGCGGATTTCAACGCTGCCCTGACTACGGATGGCGCCACCCCGTTATACATCGCTGCCCAGAACAATAACACCGACTGCCTGCAAGCCCTGATCGCTGCCGGGGCGGATCTCAACGCTGCCCTGACTACGGATGGCGCCACCCCAATGTTCATCGCTGCCCAGTACAATAACACCGACTGCCTGCAAGCCCTGATCACTGCCGGGGCAGAGCTCAACGCTGCCCGGACTTCGGATAGCGCCACCTCGCTGTTTATCGCTGCCCAGAACAATAACACCGACTGCCTGCGAGCCCTGATCACTGCCGGGGCGGAGCTCAACACTGCCCGGACTTGGGATGGCGCTACCCCGCTGTTCATCGCTGCCCAGAAAAATAACATCGCCTGCCTGCAAGCCCTGATCACTGCCGGGGCACAGCTCAACGCCGCCCGGACTATGGATGGTGCCACCCCGCTGTTAATTGCTGCCCAGAAAAATAACATCGCCTGCCTGCAAGCCCTGATCGCTGCCGGGGTGGAGCTCAACGCCGCCCTGACTACGGGTGCCACCCCGCTGTTCATCGCTGCCCAGAGCAATAACATCGACTGCCTGCAAGCCTTGCTCATTGCCGGGGCGGAGCTCAATGCCGCCCGGACTATGGATGGTGCTACCCCGCTGTTGATTGCTGCCCAGAAAAATAACATCGCTTGCCTGCAAGCCCTGATCGCTGCCGGGGTGGACCTCAATGCCACCCTGACTACGGGTGCCACTGCGCTGTTTATTGCTGCCCAGAACAATAGCACTAACTGCCTGCAAGCCCTGATTAATGCCGGGGCGGAGCTCAACGTCGCCCGGACTACGGATGGTGCCACCCCGCTGTACATCGCTGCCCAGAATAATAACACCGCCTGCCTCAAAGCCCTGATCACTGCCGGGGCGAAGCTCAACGTCGCCCTGGATACGGGTGCCACTGCGCTGTTCATCGCTGCCCAGAACAATAACACCGCCTGCCTGCAAACCCTGATCACTGCGGGGGCGGAGCTCAACGCCGCCCGGACTACGGGTGCCACCCCGCTGTTCAGCGCTGCCCAGAACAATAACATCGCCTGCCTGCAAGCCCTGATCACTGCCGGGGCGGAGCTCAATACTGCCCGGATTACGGGTGCCACCCCGCTGTTCATCGCTGCCCAGAATAATAACACCGCTTGCCTGCAAGCCCTGATCACTGCCGGGGCGGAGCTTAACGCTGCCCTGACTTCGGGCACCACCCCACTGTTCATTGCTGCCCAGATCAATAACATCGAGTGCCTGCAAGCCCTGATCACTGCCGGGGCGGAGCTTAACGCGGCCCGAAATACGGATGGTGCCACCCCGCTGTTCATTGCTGCCCAGGACAATAGCATCGCCTGCCTGCAAGCCCTGGTCATTGCCGGGGCGAATCCCGACGTTGCCTGCACGAATGATGGGGCCACCCCGCTTTACATCGCTGCCCAGAACAATCATATCGACTGTCTGCAAACCCTCATCGATACCGGAGCGGATCTCAACGCTGTCCTGACTAGGGATGGCTCCACTCCATTGTTCATTGCTGCCCAGAACAATAACACTGCCTGCCTGCAAGCCCTGATCGCAGCCGGGGCGGATCCCAATGTTGCCTGCACGGATGATGGGGCCACCCCGCTGTTCATCGCTGCCGAGAACAATAACATCGTCTGTTTGCAAGCCCTGATCACTGCGGGGGCGGATCTCAACGCCGCCCGGACTACGGATGGTGCCACCCCAATGTCCATCGCTGACGAGAACAATAATATCGCCTGCCTGCAAGCCCTGAGTGCTGCCGGGGCCAGGAGGCTGACCGCAAATAGACTGCCCTGAGCGGCAACTGCTCCTGCGTTGCTCTGGCTCCTGCATCCATGCAGTTGTGCGGTGGCAGCGAATTGGTCTGAAAATTCCGTTTTGTTGCTGATAAATTTCAAAATCTTTTCTGGCAGCGTTAAATGCATCGTCCTTTCTCTCAGGCAGAATAAATCCAGCCTGTGTTCCAATCCAGCGCCTTCAAATAGTTGTTATTGCATTGAATTTTTGTGCTTATTCCTTATCTAACCCCGTCACTTATTAACTTATGCGGGTGTTTGCTTTATGGATGTCACTTCCGGTTATTCATACCCCGTTCCCATGGAGACCTCCGAGTCGTTGGATGAGGCTCATGGTTCCATTTTTCATGGGGCTTTTCATGGTCGTGACGTGGCACCTGTGTTCGTTAATACCCGGTGCGGGCATCGTTTTGACCTGGATCGTATTTCCAGGGATTTTGCCAAAGAACTGGTCGGCAGACGAAAGTGCGCAACTTGTCAGGAAGATCCGATGCCTTTGGTGAATGAGCATACTGGTGAATATTACCCGGACGAACGCTTCCCTGATCCGATATTTTTTTACGCCTGTATTTGTGGGGTGCAGTCTTTGGTGCGTTCCCGGTTGCTACAAGGGGTTAATGTCAATGTCCCTATGGATGACGGCTTAACAGGCCTGATATTGGCATCCCAGAACGGGCGCTGTGAGGTCGCCAGGCTGCTGATCGACAGCGGCGCTGAGGTCAATGCCGTTACGGACGAAGGCATCACTGTCCTGATGTCGGCATCCCAGCACGGGCACCGGGAGGTCGCCAACCTGCTGATCGACAGTGGCGCTGAAGTCAATGCCAGTCCGGACGGAGGCTCCACGGCCCTGATGTCGGCAGCCTGTGAGGGGCAGCGGGAGGTTGCCGAGCTGCTGATCGACAACGGCGCTGAGGTCAATGCCGTTATGAACGATGGCTGGACAGCCCTGATGTCGGCAGCCTGTGAGGGGCAGCGGGAGGTCGTCAAGCTGCTGATCGACCGCGGCGCTGAGGTCGATGCCGTTATGAACGATAGCTTGACAGCCCTGATGTTTGCAGCCTGTGAGGGGCACCGGGAGGTCGTCGAGCTGCTGATCAACAAAGGCGCTGAGGTCAATTCCGTTACCAACGATGGCTGGACAGCCCTGATGTCGGCAGCCGGTAAGGGAGATCGGGAGGTCGTCGAGCTGCTGATCGACAGCGGCGCAGACGTCAATGCCATTTTGGACAATGGCTTCTCAGTCCTGATGTTCGCATCCCAGAACGGGCAGCGTGAGGTCGCCGAGCTGCTGATCGACCGCGGTGCTAAGGTCAATACCGTCAGGAACGGTGGCATGACTGCCTTGATACAGGCATCCAGGAACGGGCATCGGGAGGTCGTCAGGCTGCTGATCAGCATGGGCGCTGAGGTTAAAGCCAGTATGGATGATGGCGTCAATGCCGTGATGTTGGCAGCCCGGAACGGGCATTGGGAGGTCGCTAAGCTGCTGATCAACAGCGGTGCTGAGGTCAATGCCAGTATGGGCGATGGCTACACTGCCCTGATGCCGGCATCCCAGAACGGGCAGTGGGAGGTTTCTGCGCTGCTGATCCACAACGGCGCAAACGTTAATGCCTGGATGGACGATGGCTTGACTGCTCTGATGATGGCATCCCGGAACGGACACCGGGAGGTCGCCGGGCTGCTGATCGACAGCGGCGCAAATGTCAATTCCAGTATGTACGATGGCTCCACTGCTTTGATGTCGGCATCCGAGAACGGGCACCGGGAGGTTGCCGAATTGCTGATCGATAGCGACGCCGGGGTCAATGCCGTAAATGGCAATGGCGTGACCGCTCTGATGCTGGCATCCGAGAACGGGCAGCGGGAGGTCGCCGAGCTGTTGATCGTCAGGGGAGCTGACGTCAATGCCAGTATGAATGATGGCACCAATGCCTTGATGTTGGCAGCCCTGAAGGGGCAGTGGGGCGCCGCCGAGCTGCTGATCAGCAGGGGCGCCGACGTCAATGCCGGTAAAGACGATGACTTCACTGCCCTGATGTTTGCGTCCCAGGGTGGACATACTGAGGTTGCCAGGCTGCTGATCGACAAGGGCGCTTATGTCAATGTCGCTATGTACGATGGTTTTACTTTCCTTATGTCGGCATCTCAGAATGGGCATCTGGAGGTTGCCGGGCTGCTGATCGACAACAACGCCGAAGTCAATGTCGCTATGGATGGTGGCCTCACTGCCCTGATGTCGGCATCCGAGAACGGGCATCGGGAGGTTGCCAGGCTGTTGATTGATAACGGCGCTGACGTCAATGCCGTTATGGAAGATGGCATCTCTGTCCTGATGTTGGCATCCCAGAATGGGCATCGGGATGTTGCCGAGCTGCTGATCGACAGGGGCGCTGAGGTCAATGCCAGTATGGACAATGGCTTCAATGCCCTGATGTTGGCAGGCCAGAACGGGCAGTGGGAGGTTGCTGAGCTGCTGATCAAAGTGTTGGCACGGGAGGGAATAAGATAAAAATTATGATGACATGATCAACAAATCCGGTGAAGCCTGGAATAACTGGCAGTCTGAAGTGGGCTGATTGAAAAGTTTACCTGAGTCATAAATCAGCTGTTAATCTAAACGGCAATTGTCATTTTTTTTTGGGGCAATGCTGATGTGTATAAATACCACTCAGTTCCAAAAAGGTTTTGGCATTATGGAATTTATGACCAATTACGGCAGTGAAGAACAGTGAGGCTGCGTTGTATTCATGGTGCTGGCCCGATGGATTCCAATGCTCGAAATGTGGTCCCTCAGTTTCAACCATTTACCGATACGGCTGTTTTGTGATGAATGCCATTTCCCCTTCCCCTATACCCACGGATACTTCCGGGTCATTCAGTGGTGACGAGTGTGCCATTTGTAAAGAGGATTTCCACGGCCGTAATGTGGCACCCGTTGTCGTCAAAACCAAATGCGGGCACAGGTTTGATTTGGACTGTATTTCAACATGGTTCTGTTCCGAATTCGGGAAAAGGATGATCTGTGCCTATTGTCGGCAAGCAGCGTTGCCGCTGGTACGGGAGGCCGGTGCCTGTATTTATGAAGACACACCCTTCTGCGAAGCCCTCCCCCTGCATGCCTGTCGCACTGGTGATAGCGGGAAATTAAATGAGCTTTTGAGGCTTGACCCCAGCATTGCCCGGAAAACGTTCAGATCTGCAGTTACGGGTCAGCAAATTAATTTGCTGTTCATCGCTGCCCAGAACAATAACATCGACTGCCTGGAGGCCCTGATCGCTGCCGGGGCAGATCTCAACGCTGCTATGACTACGGATGGCTCCACCCCGTTACACATCGCTGCCCAGAACAATAACACCGACTGCGTGAAAGCTCTGATCGCTGCCGGGGCGGATCTCAATGTTGCAGTGACTACGGATGGCGGCACACCGTTATTCAGCGCTGCCGAGAGCAATAACATCGACTGCCTGAAAGCCCTGATCGCTGCCGGGGCAGATCTCAACGCTGCCCTGACTACGGATGGTGCCACCGCGCTGTTCATCGCTGCCCAGAACAATAACACCGACTGCCTGCAAGCCCTGATCGTTGCCGGGGCGGATCTCAACGCCGCTCGGACTACGGATGGTGCCACCCCGCTGTCCATCGCTACCGAGAGAAATAACACCGACTGCCTGCAAGCCCTGAACGCTGCCAGGGCAGGGAAGGAAAAAAGCTAAGCTATGGTGACGATCGCCAACGCAGGTTTAAGGCTCAAATCTTCACCGCAAGAGGGAGTTAGAAAGTTCGATTGGTACTATTCAGCACCACTAATTTTTATCAAATGTTTTTTATCAAATGGTGTTGCTGATTACTCTTCGCCAGGCGACTCTCCCTTATTTTCCTGCTCTTTAATTTCCTGTACCCAACGGAATACTTCGGCAACGGGCTCAATCAGTTCGCCGGGAATAAAATCGGCAATGTTTAAATGAAACAGGGCATGAGCCAGTGGCACGTTTTCAAGAACAGGAATGCCTTCTTTTTCAGCAATTTTGATAATAAACCGTGCATGACCACCACGACCTTTAACCGTGACAATGGGCAGTGGCGTCTTACCCTGACGGTACTGCAAACCAATGGCCAGATGGGTCGGGTTTTTAATAACAACGTCTGATTTACCGGTGTTTTCCGCCTGGTTCAGTATTTCCTGGTGAATTTCCTTCCGCTTACCTTTGATTTCCGGGCTACCTTCACTCTCTTTATGTTCCCGTTTGACCTCATCCTTGCTCATCCGGTTCTGTTTCATAAAGTTGTAGCGCTCAAACATATAGTCGAGAACGGCAATAATCACGAAAGCAACCATTGCGTAGAGCAGCAACTTTTTTATCAGATGGGCAGCGACCGGTAATATGCATGAAGTACCGCAATAGGGCATGTCAACCATGTCGCCCACACTGCTGTAGATAACGTAATACACAACAAATGAGAGAAACAGGATTTTGATCACCGACTTGAAAAACTCCATAAGGTTTTTCATGGCGAAAATCTTTTTCAACCCGCCAACCGGGCTGATCTTTCCAATATCCGGTTTAATACCTTCAGGCGCAAACAGCAGGCCAAACTGCATGACGTTGCCGATAATTGCAGAAAACATGGAGACGGCGACCAGGGGAATCAGCAGGTCCATGGTTAAACTAAGAATACCGTGGGTAACGATTTTGAAAGAGACTTCAAAGGGTTCGTTGTAGCTCAACGTAGGAAACACCACCATCTGCTTGATCTTGTCAATAAAGGTGTCACTCATGTACCAGAGCGTTGCCAGTACCGCTATAAGGTTAAAGGTGCCGGATACTTCTTTACTTTTGGCGACCTGGCCTTTTTGTCGTGCATCGCGGAGTTTTTTGGGGGTGGGCTGTTCGGTTTTTTCCGCACTCATTTCCAGATCACTCCCAATGATTCAAACATTTCAGGGATTCCCATCATGTGTTTTTGGGATAATTCCAGAATGGTTGCCATGTAAACCACCAGAATGGCAAGGGCAACACCAGATTTAATGGGCATGGCCAGGATGAACACGTTCAGCTGGGGAGCTGCCCGGCTGATCAGGGCAATGCCAAATTCGGTGATAAACATACAGATAATGACCGGCGCGGAGAGCCACATGGACAGTTGGATAATCAGGTCAAACTGGCCAAGGAAAAACGTCACCGCGTCCTGATTGATGTTTGGGAAGTAGCTGAATACCGGCCAGACTTGATAGGTGAGCATCAGGCTTTCCAGTATCAATAGAAACAGCCCACTGGTCATGATCATGGCAATAAAGGCCTGGCTGAACAGGATACCCATCGGGGAGGTTTCTGCGCCGGAAAATGGGTTGAGGGTACTGGCCATGGAAGCACCCCGCTGGTTATCAATAAAAAAACCGGCAGCCTCCATTGCCCAGAATGGGATCGCCAGTACGAAACCCATGATGGCACCGACAAAGACTTCTTTGATAACGATGCCTCCGGTGTCGTAGATTGACAGTGTTTCGTCGGGTTTGGCCTCAGACAGCATGGGGTGCATGAACAGCACCAGGCTCATGCAGATGCCGTTGCGAATCATGGACCCACCAAGGTTCCGCTTGTGCAGCATGGGCAGAACGGTAAACATGGCAACGATGCGGGGCATCCCCATTGACAGGATGTAAAACCACTCTTTCAGATCATCAATGGGCAGGATCATGGTCAGAGCCTTTCGAACATATCCATCACGGCCACTGAGAAGTTATAAACCTCGATACCCATCCAGCGGGATGTCAGGAAGATACTGATAATGACTGCGACGAGTTTGAAGGCAAATGGCAGTGTCTGTTCCTGAATCTGGGTCAGTGCCTGAATCAAACTGATGAGCAGACCAACCGCTGATGCCGCGATGATAGGAGGCATGGACAGTAACAGTGTCAGCCAGAGTGCCTGGGCTGTGAGTGTCAGTATATGCGGGTCATGCATAACTTAGCACCAGTCCGTGGATTAGCCGGGTCCAGCCATCCAGCAGTACAAATAGCAAGAGCTTGAAGGGCAGGGATATGGTCATGGGTGACACCATCATCATGCCCATGGCCAGAAGGATGTTAGAGACGATCAGGTCAATAACGATAAACGGCAAATAGAGCAGAAAGCCAATCTCGAACGCCTTGGTCAGTTCAGTGATACAGTAGGATGGCATCAGAACCACCAGGTCATCTGCGCTCAGTTGTGCCTGGTACGCCTTTGGCCACAATATTCTTGCGCTTTTCAGAAAGAAGTTTCTTTCCCGCTCCGTGGTATTTTTTTTCAGGAAGTCTCGATAGGGTGCTATCAGCAGTTCGATATTAGTTATCAGTTCTTGACTGTCTTCACTCTGAAAGCTGATATTTTCCTCTTGAGCGATATCCCAGGCCTCAAAACCTACCGGTGCCATGATGTAAAGCGTCAGGATAATGGCCAGGGCATTCATGGCGATATTGGGAGGAATCTGCTGCAGACCGGTGGCGTTTCTGAGAATGGAAAATACCACCACCAGTTTCAGGAATGATGTACCCATCACCGCCAGAAAGGGCACCAGCGCCATCAGCGCCAGTGGGATCATCAAATAAAATGGACTGGTGAGAGTAATTGCGCCGCTTTCCATAGTCGCCTTTTCCAGTCTCAGGGTATGAACAAGAGACTTTATTGTTTAGGTAGTCAATCAGTCGACAATTCTGGTAATACGTGCACCCAGTCGATTATTTATTTGTACCAGCTGGCACTCGGCAATCAATTTGCCGCCGGCACGAACCTTAACCGGTTGTTCGATGGGACGATCCAGCTCAAACACATGGCCAGGCTGAAGAGACTGGACTTCCTGTGCGGTGAACTGTTGTCGCCCCACTTCGAATACCAGGTCAATCTCAATATCTGACAGGTCGATAGGCTCCTGTTCATGATGCATTTGATCGTCTTCCATTGAGTCCATCCTGTGCTTGATGGTGATGTGAGAACCCTCTGCTTCCCCGACGAAAGCCATATCCGGGTTAACCCTGATAATCAGCTGCTGCCCGGTGACGTGATAATGAAAAAATACAATGTCACCGACACCCAGGGCGCTGGTTTCGTCTTTAGACAGTTTTGCCCGTCCAAGTTCAAGGCCTGCCCAGATAGGTATATCGGTGGATTGCTCGCGGATATGAGTGGGCAGTAGTTTGAGCAGCTCAAAAACAATGGGCGTGCTTTCCAGGTAAATGGGGTACTGCCTACCGGCTATCCGGATATTCATCGCCAGTTCTGCACGCTTTGATTTATCTTTGTTAGGTGTCAGGCCTGAGAACTTGATGGCAATACCAAGCCCCTGCATCAGATGCTCCAGCAGGCTCTGCAGCCTGTTTTCCAGGGCAGCCAGCATCAAGTCTTTTGGCAGTTTTAGCAGTATCTGGCTGTTCAGATTGTCCGGCATGATGAGGTCAATGAATGCACTGCCGGTGTACAGGGAAACGGGCTGGTGATTTATTTCCAGCTGCATGCAGATAGCAGGCATAGTTTCTGCGGCAATACTGCTCAGGGAAATGTCCCACCTGTTCTCATTAACCGGCAGCGCAAGCTCTGTCTGGCGGTTGCTGAGGATTTGGCCAAGCAGCAGCTGCGACGGTGAGACAGGGGGTAGATCAAGAGTTTCTGCTGCCATGGTTCAGCCTATGCCCGGTCGTTTCTGGAAGAATTCTGGTTGTTATCATCGTCAGCCACATACTGGTTACGGGAGCGACCATCACTATCCTGGTTATCGCCACCTGACATATTGATATTTACCTGAACCTTGTCGTTGGAGAATCGCTCAGCCAGCATTTTCTGCAGGTTGGCTTCATGCTGGGCCAGAAAATTTCCGGCTTCTGCTGATGTGGTATTCATGGTGACTGTCAACTCGCCACCGTGTCTCTGAATTCTGATCTCGGTACCCGGCAGCACATTGTCTTTCAGGGAAATGCGAACCTCTGCCCCATTCACTGCATCCTTGGCAGAAACCTGGATTTGATCGGCCAGCTTCTGAAGTGCGGTATCAATTTCTTTCACGCTGCTGGTCTGTTGAATCTCACGAAGCTGGGTATCAGCTTTAATCGGGTTCTGAGCGTTATTGACCAGGACATGCTCAGAGCCATCGCGCGCATTCTGGAACATATTCTCACTACTCTCTTCATGGGAACCTTCGCGAGAACCTTTTTCCTGGCGTCCGCTGATGGCATCTTTAGAGCTTTTGTTCCGTTCGGCCAGCAGGCTTTCCAGGCTTTGCTCCTTATCGCCACCCGTTTTTTTCTCTTTGCCTCGCTTTTCTTTTGCCATGCGATCAGCAAAATCGTTGGCCTGCTTATCGGATACTTTGCGGCTTTGCTGGTTAGCATCATTCTGTTGCGGGGGTGGAGTTGGCTGAGTGTTGCTGGTTTGATTCACGCCTGTTGACATGATGATTAACTCCTATTCCTTGGATTTAACGGTAAATTCTTCCATTTCCAGATCTTCAAGACGTTTGGCCTCTTTCTCAGCCTCTTCATCCTGTACCTTGCAGAACTCCTCAAACTTCTCCACAGCCAGCTTGGCCTTATAGTGAGCCTGCCTGGCTGTTTCAAGTACTTGCTCTGCTTTTACTACCTGTTGTTGTGCTTCTACCACCCGTTGTTCTGCATCGGCAATGGCCTGTTCCAGAGAGGCATCTTTCTCTCGTAACATGGCAACTTTCTGCTTCAGCAGATCCAGATCATGCTGCTGAATACTGGTGTTCATAATATTATCGTATAGCCGCTGTTCTTCTTGACTGCGCCATACAATATACTCTTCCAGATCCTGTTGACGTTGTGCCACTTCCTGCTTGCGTTGTTCGACCTCCTGATGGGCGAGGTCCAACTCATGCTGACAGCGTTTGACCTCACGCTCAGCAGACTCTTCCCGTATGTTTTTAACCTTCAGCAGATCATGCAGCATCTTCTCAGTAACCTACGATTTGCTGTAGTTGGGCAATCGTCTGGTCGAGGGGCATCAGTTCATCCGTTCTCTGCTTGAGAAAAGACCGGATGGTTTCAATTTTCTGAATTGCCTCGTCGGCCAGTGGGTCAGCCCCCTGTTTGTATTCCCCGACTTTTACCAGTAACTCAATATCTTCATATTTGGACATCAGGGCTCTTGCCCGACTGACCGCCGCACGGTGGTCTTCGGTAGTAATGGCATTCATGACACGGCTGGCACTGGCCAGCACATCAATCGCCGGGTAGTGCCCGGATGCGGCCAGCTTTCTGGAGAGAATAATATGACCATCAAGAATCGAGCGGGTTTCATCCGCTACCGGCTCAGTCATGTCATCCCCTTCAACCAGCACGGTATAGAGTGCCGTAATAGAGCCTACATCCGACATCCCCGTACGCTCCATCAGCTTGGGAAGGGTGGCAAATACCGAAGGCGGGAAACCCCGGCGGGTTGGTGGTTCCCCGGCGGCCAGTCCGATTTCACGCTGAGCACGGGCAAAACGGGTGACAGAGTCCATGAGCAGAAGAACCCGTTTGCCTTTATCACGAAAAAACTCAGCAACAGCTGTTGCTGTGTACGCGGCTTTGGAACGCTCCATGGAGGACTTGTCGGAGGTTGCCACAATAATAACTGACTTCTTAACCCCCTCCGGGCCAAGGTCGTGCTCGATAAACTCCCGCAGCTCCCGTCCCCGTTCACCGATCAGGGCAAGCACGGTGACATCCACTTCCGCACCCTTAACCAGCATCGACAACAGGGTACTCTTACCACCACCGGCCGCCGCAAAGATACCCATTCTCTGTCCTTCGCCACAGGTTAGAACGCCATCAATGGCTTTAACGCCCAGGGGGATGGGGTGGTCAATAATTCTCCGGGTCATAGGGTCGGGGGCATCGGTATAAACCGGATAATGAGCTTCAGGCTCAATGCCATTAAATGCGTCAGGGTTTAATGGGTTGCCCATACCATCCAGCACATGACCCAGCAGATGAGGGCCAACGGCTACGTGATGTACTTTGCCGGTTGGGATAACTTCAGTGGTGGAGGAGATCCCCATAATTTCACCCAGGGGAGATAGCACCGTCTCATGTCCCTGGAAACCGACCACTTCAGCGTATGAATTCCGGTCACTGTCATCAGGGTTATTGGGGGATACCAGCTCGCAGAGCTCACCGATTTTGACGCCTGGCACTGCAGCTTTGATGATCATGCCCTGAACTTCAGTAACACGGCCACGGATATCGATCAGCCTGCCGCTTTCCACGGTGCTTTGCAGTGCATTGGTGAGATAGTTAAAAGTTTGAGCCAACTTGATGCCTCCATTATTTTTCTTGCTATGGATTTGCTGCTATCGAGATCCTTCTGCTATCCATACCCGGGGCGGTACTTCCTGCCCTGACAGTATGGAGTTATTATCCAGACGCGGCAGAGTATAGTTGTTCTACTCAATACGTGGCTGAAAAACTGGATAAAGGATTCCCGAATCCATGACAGGCTTCTCTTTCTCTTTTCGGCCTGTTGATTTCGAGCTGAAATGGTGTTGGTAAAATAAATGCAGATAAAAAGGCGGGAAATGAAAGAAGGGTTGTGAAAACCCTTCCTTGTATTGAGTATTTTGGGAGTTACACCATCATTCCCATATCGCCCGGGCCTCCGGGTGCTCCTCCGGGACCACTTTGGGGGCGGGGAGGGGTCGGTGTTGAAGAAGTCTGGTCCTGCTTGGACTCATCCAGCTCACTGACACACCATTCCAGAGTATTTACAAACTTTTCCAGGGTTGACTCAAATAAACCATAATCACAGGAAGCCTGAAGGGAACGAATCAACAGTACTTCAGTTTTATCATGGTTCAATGCAAGAAACGCACCTTGCATACTATGATGCTGGAGGTTCAATGAACACATTTTTTCCAGCAACGCGGTTTTTTCCGGGCTGTCATGGGTAATCATGGGTCGGACAGAAGCAACAAATACCAGTGCCTCGTCATCTTCAAGATACTCCATGTTTACGATCAGGGTATCGTCAAAACACAGCCCACAGGCGTCATGTTCGTTTAACTTGAGTTCTCCCAGGCCGATGCTCTGGGCAAAGTGTTGTAGATGTTGTTCTACATTCTGCTTGAAAGACATCAGGCCCTTCCCTCCAGTGATTTATTTTTCATAGTTGAGCAATTTATTTTTGATAGGCTATTTATAGCTTAGACACTATATATAGCTCAGACATTCCCCATGGGAAAAAATTCCATAGATTTAATCGACTGATTGTCACATTTCATAATAAAGCTAAAAAGAAATCCTCAAATCAAGGGATGAAAAGCCTGCCGTTTTCCTTCATGATGCAAAATCGCTCAAGATTGTCAGGTTGGGTAGATAGTTTGTGATTGATGACGCCATTTGGATGAAGGAAGCCCTGCTGGAAGCTGATAAAGGCCGTACCCTGGGTGAGGTTCCCGTCGGTGCTGTAGTGGTTAAGGACGGTCAGATTATCGCCCGGGCCTGCAATCAGCCTATTTCATCCTGTAATCCCGTTGCTCATGCTGAAATTCTGGTACTTCAGTCAGCGGCTGCAGCCATTGGCAACTACCGCCTGCTGGATTGTGACCTCTATGTTACGCTGGAGCCCTGTACCATGTGTGCGGGTGCTATTGTCCACAGTCGTATTCGTCGCCTGATTTACGGTGCGGCAGAACCTAAGGCCGGAGCCATTGCCAGTGTCGCGAGGGTTCTTGAGCAGCCTGAGATGAACCACCGGGTAGAGGTTACCGGTGGTGTCCTTCAGGCTGAATGCAGTGAGATGATCAGTGATTTTTTTCGTTTTCGCCGTCAGCAGATCCGTGAGCAACGAGCAAAGCCGCCTTTTGTTGATAAATAGCCTGAGAAATGGCTTATGATTGCTGGTTTCCGAAGGCTGGTTTCGATTATTATAGGCAGCCTTTGATCATCCCCCTGAGTTGAGAGGCTGGAGCATAAGGACTGGCTTGTAATCCAATCAGGAAGTGGCCACTCATGCGGGCTTCCTGATGCTCATCATTATTAGCTCATCCAGGCTGTAGCTCCTCATAGCTGTTAATTGGCCCGAGGACAGACCAGAACATGCTGATACTGCGTGGCGCCCCTGCACTTTCCCAGTTCCGCCGTCAAAAGCTGCTTGTTCAGCTGCAAAGCAGAGTGCCAGAGATCTCCTGTGTTGTTGCTGAATTCCAGCATTTCGTGAAAACCCAGTCGTCCTGTGCGGAAGGGCTGAGCGAGAGGCAGGCTGATATTCTGGCCAGACTTTTGACTTATGGCCCAAAGATTCAACAAACAGAGCCGGACAGCTTTGCCTCTCAGACAGAGTTTCTGGTGATTCCCCGTCCGGGCACGATTTCCCCCTGGTCCAGTAAAGCATCCGATATTGCCCACAATTGTGGCCTGAATATGATCCAGCGAATCGAGCGAGGCGTTCGGTTTGTGGTGTTTGCGGATACCCGCTTATCTGGAGATCAGGAAGCACTGATTGCTGATTTGCTCCATGACCGGATGACCCAGGCCGTCTTGCGTGATGAGCGTGAAATTGCAACATTGTTTGCTGTGTCCGAGCCTGCCCCAATGACCACTGTGTCCGTTCTGGAAGGCGGCAGAGAGGCACTGGCTGCGGCTAACCTGTCCCTTGGTCTGGCACTGGCTGAGGATGAGATCGACTATCTGTTAGAGAGCTATCAAAAGCTCGAACGGGATCCTGCGGATGTTGAGTTGATGATGTTTGCCCAGGCGAACTCGGAACACTGTCGGCATAAAATTTTTAATGCGTCCTGGAGTATTGATGGTGAAGAGCAGGATCTTTCCCTGTTCAAAATGATCCGAAATACTCACGCCCTACACAGTGAAGGGGTGCTATCGGCTTATAAAGATAACGCCTCGGTGATTGAAGGGTTCCACGCAAAGCGGTTTTACCCGGAACCTGAGAGCCGTGAATACGGTTTCAATGAGGAAGAGATTCATATCCTCATGAAGGTAGAAACCCACAATCACCCGACGGCCATTGCGCCCCGGGCGGGTGCCGCCACCGGTTCCGGTGGTGAAATTCGTGATGAAGGGGCCACCGGTCAGGGATCCAGGCCTAAGGCAGGTCTGACCGGGTTCACCGTATCTAACCTGAAAATTCCGGGCTATGAACAGCCCTGGGAACAGGATTATGGCAAGCCAGACCGCATTGTCTCGCCACTGGAAATCATGATTGATGGTCCATTGGGTGGTGCCGGTTTTAATAATGAGTTTGGTCGTCCAAACCTGTGTGGCTATTTCCGCACCTTTGAGGCCGGCGTCAAAGGCGCTGCAGGCTATGAGGTTCGTGGCTATCACAAGCCGATTATGCTGGCAGGCGGTCTTGGCAATATCAAAGCTGAGCATGTTGAAAAAGGGGACATCCCGGTGGGTGCCAGGCTGATTGTCCTGGGCGGTCCCGCCATGCAGATTGGCCTGGGTGGCGGCGCGGCCTCTTCCATGACCTCGGGAGAAGGCCTGGAAGATTTGGACTTTGCCAGTGTACAGCGAGACAACCCGGAAATGGAGCGTCGTTGCCAGGAGGTGATCGACCGTTGCTGGCAGCAGGGAGACCGGAATCCCATTGCGTTCATTCACGATGTGGGAGCCGGTGGTCTATCCAACGCACTGCCTGAACTGGTGAGTGATGGCGGCCGGGGCGGTCACTTCCAGTTGCGTGCCATTCATAATGATGAACCGGGCATGTCGCCGCTGGCGCTCTGGTGTAATGAATCCCAGGAACGTTATGTGATGGCGGTGGCGGCAGAAGACCTTCCCCGCTTCGAGGACATCTGTCAGCAGGAGCGCTGCCCTTATGCCGTGGTGGGCGAAGCGACAGAAGAGCAGCGACTGTTGCTTGATGACAGTCACTTCAATAATCGCCCGGTAGATATGCCGCTGGATGTACTGTTGGGTAAACCACCCAGGATGCACCGTGAGGTTCAACGTCAGTGGTTTCAGCGGGATCCCCTGGACCTGAACGACATCAAGTTGCTTGAAGCGATGGAGCGGGTATTAAAACTGCCATCCGTCGCCAGCAAGAACTTCCTGATCACCATTGGCGACCGAACCATTACCGGTCTGGTTAATCGTGACCAGATGGTAGGCCCCTGGCAGGTGCCTGTGGCTGACTGCGCGGTGACCGCAACGGCTTTTCAGGGCTATACCGGCGAAGCCATGTCGATGGGCGAACGAACACCGCTTGCCCTGATCAATGCCCCCGCTTCCGGACGCATGGCGATTGGTGAGGCGATCACTAATATTTCTGCTGCCCGTATTGGTAGAATTGGCGATATCAAACTGTCGGCCAACTGGATGGCAGCAGCAGGTCATCCGGGTGAAGATGAAAACCTGTTCGATACGGTTAAAGCCGTGGGTATGGAGCTTTGCCCGGCACTGGGTATTGCTATTCCGGTTGGTAAAGATTCTATGTCCATGAGAACCCAATGGCAGGAAAATGGTGAAAATAAGCGTGTCACTTCACCTCTGTCGCTGGTTATTTCGGCATTTGCCCCGGTCCGGGATATTCGCAAGACAGTGACGCCCCAATTGAGGACGGATCAGGGTAATACCGATCTGCTGTTGATTGACCTTGGCCGTGACCATAACCGACTGGGTGGTTCGGCACTGGCCCAGGTGTATGGTCAGGTAGGTGACTCGGCACCGGATGTTAACTCTCCGGAAGACCTGAAAGGATTTTTTAATGCCATTCAGGAACTGATGGATAAAGATCTGCTACTGGCCTACCACGACCGCTCTGACGGTGGCCTGTTTACCACCCTGATTGAGATGGCTTTTGCTGGCCATACGGGTATTGCTGTTGATCTGGATAAACTGGCTGGCAACAAGACGATGATTTTGCCCGCCCTGTTCAATGAAGAGCTGGGTGCCGTTATCCAGGTGCGCCACCGTGAGAAAGGTCTTGTTAAGGATATCCTGGCTCAGCATGGCCTGGCAGCCTGCTCGCATACCATTGGAGCGCTGGCTGCTGGTCAGCGGGTATCGTTCCGGTTCAATGGTTCCGAGCTGGTCAGTGAAAGCCGGGTCAAGTTCCAGCGCTGGTGGGCAGAAACCAGCTATCGCATTCAGGCACTGCGGGACAACGGGGAGTGTGCCCGACAGGAGTTCGATAACCTGCTGGATGATCATGATGATGGGCTTCATGCCTCTCTGCCTTTCAATATTTCTCTGGATGTGGCTGCGCCCTATATCAACACCGGTGTTCGTCCAGCCATGGCCATTTTGCGGGAGCAGGGGGTCAATGGTCAGGTAGAAATGGCTGCGGCCTTCGATCGTGCTGGTTTCAAAACGGTTGATGTGCATATGAGTGATATCCTGTCCGGTCGACGGACTCTGGATGAATTTAAAGGTCTGGTGGCCTGTGGTGGTTTCTCTTATGGGGATGTTCTGGGAGCCGGAGAAGGTTGGGCCAAGTCGATTCTCTTTAATGAACAGGCCCGTGATCAGTTTGCCCGTTTCTTCGATCGTCGCGACAGTTTTGCCCTGGGGGTGTGCAACGGTTGTCAGATGCTCTCCAATCTGCATGACCTGATTCCCGGCGCTGACTACTGGCCCCACTTTGTCCGCAACCAGTCTGAGCAGTTTGAGGCCCGGGTGGCGATGGTTGAGGTTCAGAACAGCCGTTCAATCTTCTTCCGGGGGATGGAGGGTGCCCGTATGCCAATTGCTGTCGCTCATGGGGAAGGGCATGCCGAGTTTGCCGATCCGGCTCATCTGGAGCGGCTGGCCATCAATGGTCAGGTGTCTTTGAAGTTTGTGGATAACCAGGGTAAGCCCACCACACGTTATCCCTACAACCCCAATGGCTCGGTGCAGGGAATTACCGGCCTGACCTCTGCCGATGGTCGGGTAACCATTATGATGCCCCATCCTGAGCGGGTATTCCGTACGGTTCAAAACAGCTGGCACCCGGAACACTGGGGTGACGATGCTCCACTGATGAGAATGTTCCGGAACGCACGAGTCTGGGTCGGTTAACAGGAAAGGTCTTGCCTGTTTACCAAAAGGAGTTACAGACATGAATTGGAGACGCTATAGCAGGGCATTGAAATGACCATCCGGCTTGATAGCGGTCAAAATATATTTCAGTGGTTCAGGAGGCCAACCCAAAAGCGCCTTTGCAGGTGGGTGATACGGTAAAGATTTTGACTCAGGGTAACACGTCTCGGGTTGTTCGAATGCGATAGTTCGATGGAGCGGGGGCTGGTCTCCGCTCTTGAATGAGGTTTTGGAAGCTTTCCGGCTATGGGTGAGGATGGGCATGAGTAACAAAACAATTGCAATAGTGCTGGCCGCTCTTCTGGCTATGGGTGTGACTGGCTGGTTTTTGCTGGCTAAAAAGGATGAGCCTGAACCATTGCCCGTAAAGGATGTCATTTCGATACCACGGGAGGTCATAGACACGCCGGTGGAAGAGCGTGCTTACTCTCCGGGTACGGAATTTGACGAGTCTTCTGAAGAAACCCGAATCATTCTGGAAACGCCGGATAACGAAGAGTTGAGCAACCTGCTTTCAGAAAAAGTGCTTCGCGATGACAAGGTAGTGGACAAGCCTGCAACCGGGAAATGATGAAAGTGAGACATGTCTCACACTTTTTTCGCGTAATCACTGCTATTGCCATCACGAGTGTATTGATAACGTAAATCTTGCATGGATGCACTTGTCACATGGATGTGACCCCACCCGCCAGCTCTGCTGGTGGGTTTTATTACTCTCCTCATCTTTCCTTTTCTCCGTACTAGTCTTTCTTTCGTACTACGGCTATCAGGACTTCTTGCAAAGCCACTATCATTTTTTTACTGTGTGAAAACAAAAGTAAATTGTCACAAATGTTTCATGGTGGTGTGTTAGCTGCCACTGCTTTTCCCTTGGTCACCAGCCAGACAGAGGTAACTAAATGCCTTTATTAATAGAGCCGGAGATGCTGGCTACCCTGTTGAAAGATCAACATCTGGTGGTTCTGGATGCTCGTTTCAGTCTTGCTGACCTGAAACAGGGGCGGGTGATGTATAGCCAGGGACATATTCCGGGAGCGCTCTATGCGGATCTTGAAGTAGATCTCTCCGGTTTGATTATTCACGGTAAAACCGGCAGGCATCCATTGCCTGAGCAGGCAGACTGGCAGGCAACTCTCCGTCGTTGGGGGATTGATAAGTACTCTCAGGTCGTTGTTTATGATGACGGCGGTCATGCCATGGCGGCAAGGGCCTGGTGGCTGTTACGCTGGGCGGGTATCTCTCACGCCATGATTCTGCATGGCGGTATGAAAGCCTGGCAGGCGGGTCGTTATCCTGTGATCACCGATGTGTCTGAGGTGGCAGAAAGTCAGGCTGATTTTACCATGGGCCATATGCCAACGGTTTCAGCGCAGGATCTGATGGCGCAGATAGAAATTGAAGGAAATAGCCTTGGGTATAAACTGATTGATGCCAGGGCTTACGAACGATTCCGTGGAGAAGAGGAAACCATGGACTCACAGGCTGGACACATTCCCGGGGCGGTATGCCATCCATTCGCGGAAAACCTGGATGAAAATGGCCGCTTTCTTTCAGCGGATCACTTGCGGGAACTATTTACTTCACTGGTTGGCGGCGCTTCCCGGCCAGTCTTCTACTGTGGTTCCGGTGTTACCGCCTGCCACAATATTTTTGCCATGGAGCTTGCGGGTTTGTCGGGTGCAATACTGTATCCCGGCTCATGGAGCGAATGGATAACCGACCCCCGGCATCCTGTCACCAGAGGCCAATAGCTTAGGGTGCGGGGGCTCGTTTCTGCTTTTCTGTTTTTCTGCTTTTCAGCTATCCACGATAACCCCGCCGACGCATCATAATTGTGTCGGATTTAATGGTTATCATGGAAAGCAGTGAAGAAATCATAATGATAAGTATGGTTACGTATTGTTATCAGGTCGAAACTTAAAACAAACCAAATATGGTATGTAAAGCCTTAAGTTCGGTTAATCAGCGATGATTCTTGATATCTCTTCCATAATTATTCATGGGAAAACCTCAGAGCCCTGATGATGTTATTCAGGTAGAATAGCTGTTTTTAGCGAGTGTGAAAGAGCTGGTGACTTAATGAATTCATGGACTGTTGATAGCTGGAGACATATGCCGTTGCTCCAGCTGCCAGAATATCCCGACCAGGAAAAACTGGGCCGGGTTGAGCAGGAACTTGCTGCTATGCCACCACTGGTTTTTGCGGGTGAAGTGAATGAGTTGAGAAACCGGCTGGCAGAAGCGACCGAAGGCAGAGCATTTCTGCTGCAGGGGGGAGACTGTGCGGAGAGCTTCCTGGAATTCTCGGCCAATAACATCCGCGACACCTTCAAAGTCATGATGCAGATGGCGGTGGTACTCACCTTTGGCGCTGCCTGCCCGGTGATCAAGGTAGGACGTTTGGCTGGCCAATTTGCCAAGCCAAGAACGTCCGGTAGTGAAACCATCAATGGTGTTGAATTGCCAATCTATCGTGGCGACATCATTAACGGCACCGAGTTTACCCGGGTGGCTCGTAATCCTGACCCCCAGAGAATGCTTCAGGCCTATCATCAGGCTGCTGCCACCCTGAACCTGCTGCGTGCTTTTGCCCAGGGTGGCCTGGCCTCTCTGGAACAGGTGCATGCCTGGAATCTGGACTTTGTTGCAAACAGCCCACAGACTGATCAGTACCGCTACATGGCTGATCGAATTGATGAATCGCTGGATTTCATGAAAGCCTGTGGCATCTCTGCAGAGCATTCATCCACCATCCGTGAAACCGCGTTTTATACCTCCCATGAAGCGTTATTACTGCCTTACGAGCAGGCGCTGACCCGCCGTGATAGCCTGTCCGGTGACTGGTATGACTGTTCAGCCCATATGCTCTGGGTGGGTGACCGTACCCGTCAGGTCGATGGTGGTCATGTTGAGTTTGTCCGAGGTATTCAAAACCCGATTGGTTTGAAAGCAGGCCCAACCCTGCCACCGGATGACCTGATTCGACTGATTGACCGGATCAACCCGGAGAATATTCCCGGCAAATTGAACATCATTGTTCGTATGGGTGCTGACAATGTAGAGAAAGGCCTGCCACCATTGCTGAAAGCCGTTCAGCGTGAAGGGCGCAATGTGCTCTGGAGTTGTGATCCAATGCACGGTAATACCTATAAGGCCAGCAATGGCTATAAAACCCGTGAAGTATCGAAAATTCTCTTAGAGGTTGAGCAGTTCTTTGCGGCCCATCGTGCCGAGGGAACCTACGCTGGCGGCGTTCACTTTGAAATGACCGGCCAGAATGTGACGGAGTGTGTAGGTGGTGCCAATGCCGTGACGGAAGATCATCTGGGCAATCGTTATCATACCCACTGTGACCCTCGCCTGAACGCCGATCAGGCGCTGGAGCTGGCATTCCTGATTGCTGATACCTTGAAGAAGTGCCGCACGTTGAGCGATAGAGCATAGTTGCGGCTCAACCATGAAAGACCGCATTGACATCATCCGGGGTGATATTACGACATTATCGGTGGATGCCATTGTTAATGCGGCCAACATTTTTCCTTTCTTTTTTCTCTTCGTAAAACTTCCTTGAATTCTTTTCTGCTGTTATTGACAGTTTCGTCTGCATGTCTAGAATAGCTCTGGCTTCGGCGTGTAGCGCAGCCTGGTAGCGCATTTCGTTCGGGACGAAAGGGTCGGAGGTTCGAATCCTCTCACGCCGACCAGTGAAATCAAGGGTTACGAGCATTAAATATAAGTTTTTATTTATATGAAGCTGGTTTGAGAACAAAAATGAGAATAAAACAGCCGTTTTATCGAACCAGTGCAGTCTATCTCGAGCCTTTGATTTTTGGTGCTTTCCGGATATAGATTTTCCTTCCTGTCTCGGTTCTGTGTCCTGAGTATTGACAATATAAAAGCCTATGAATACTCCGTTCTTGTCACTTCACTTGATAATAATGTTGTCTCAATTATGAACCATTATCGAAACAGGGCTGACTGCGAAAATAATTTTGATGAAATAAAAAACCAATGGGGCTGGGATGGATACGTTACGAAAGATTTGGCAAGATGCCGTATGCTGGCGCGAATGGTGGCGTTAATATACAACTGGTGGACGCTTTATGTTCGATTAAGCAATCCTGATTCCCATAAGGAATCTATTACCAGTCGCCCCTTATTAATGAGCTCAATTGGCAAGCTTACCGAATCAGGTAATCAAAAGAAAATAAAACTGACAAGCCAGCATCGCCTGATGAATAAAATTGCTGAATTACAAAATCAGCTGTGCGGTTTTCTTGATTCAATTAAAAACATTGCACCACAGTTGAGTCCAATTCAGGCATGGTGTCGAATTTTAACGAAAGCGGTATCGAAATTTGCTCCAGAGCATAAGCTGCTCTTCGTTGATGAGTTCACTTGAAGGCAGGTTGGGGCTGTTACCCGTTACAGCTACTGCTGTGTCACTCATATGAACCTCCATGTTCATGTTTTATAGAAATAGGAGGCGCAAAAACAGAATCTAGTCTCTTCCAGAGTCTCCCTGAGTTCTTTGAGGACAAACCGATTGATCGCCTCATCGGGGAGGGCATCCAGGCAGAACACTTAAACGACAAAATACTTGGCAGGGCTCTCGACAGTCTTTATGACGTTGGCGTCAGTGACTTATACCTGAATCTTGCCATTAAGGTCGTCAACCATCTAAAGCTGCCCTGCAAGGCATTAAACCTGGACGGCACCAGCCTTCATACAGACGGTGTCTATAACAGTAATGAAAACCCTGATGACTTGAACTGCATCCATATCTGCCGTGGCTACAGCCGTGATCACCGGCCTGACCTGAATCAGGTTGTCTTGCAGCTAATCACCGAAAATGAGGCGGGTATCCCAGTGTTTATGGCACCTGCGAGCGGTAATGTAAACGACAAGACTTGCTTTCAGGAAATTATCAAAAATCATTTGTCGTGTTTTAAGGCGGCTTTGAATAACCGTTATCTGGTCGCTGATGCCGCCATGTACGTTGCTAAAACCCTTCAGTTGCTTGATAAGCAAATGTTGCCGGACTGAAGGCATTAACGCCGGATGTGCCAGTGTTGTCGGAAAAGTCTTCAACCATTCCCTGGGTAGAACGTCAACAATGGTCGAAATACTGGCTGGTTGATCCGCTGGATGGCACAAAGGAGTTTATTAAACGTAACGGCGAATTCACGGCCAATATTGCCCTGATTGAAGATCATAAAGCGGTCATGGGTGTGGTTTATGCGCCAGTGTTAAGGCGGTTTTATTTTGCTGATGATAGCGGTGCATATCGTCAGGATCAGGGTTCTGAATCAGTGCAGTTATCCGTTGCAACTCATGGCGATGATCGCCCCTGGAATGTGGTAGCCAGTCGTTCTCATATGAGCGATGAAACCAAAACATTTATTGAAAAGCTGGGTGAATATAAGTTGGTTTCTATGGGTAGCTCTCTGAAGCTATGCCTTGTTGCCGAAGGTGCTGCAGATGTTTACCCCCGCTTTGCCCTGACCAGTGAGTGGGATACGGCAGCTGCACAATGTGTGCCATCAATCATCCCTCAGAAGTTTTAATAGCTCATTTCTTATCGCTCTGATTTGAGTCTATTAGGTATTAAATTAATAGTTAATTAAATGGCAACTTTTTCGAGTCAAGTAGAGGCCATCAGTGCTACGGTTCTGGAGCAGTCACGGCAGGATCACTTTGCCGGTCACGACCCGTTTGATGGGTTAAACAGCAAACTGTTCGAATGGATGCACGGCCTGAAGTCGGGCATTTTTGGTTTGGCCTGGATTCAGTTTTTCAAACAGTCACCGGCACTTTGCAACAGTGCCTCAATCGTTTCCAGGGCGGCCTGATAAGCAGATTCATCACCAATTGGGGGCAAGACAGGGGGCGATTTCAAGCAGGTTGCCAAAGCGCCGGGGCTGCTCGGTTAATTTTTCAGGACTACCCATTCTCAGGAAACATGACACCCACAGAAAAAAACTATTCCCAATTCCCAGCTCAAAACTCCCAAGGGTTGAACAGTTTCACCCCTGACTGTTCAAAGCCCCTGATGTTCCGGGTAACAACGGTCATTTGATGAATGATAGCGGTGGCGGCAATCATTGCGTCCCGCTCAGACTTCGGGTTTGGGATATGTAACCGGGCACAGGTCAGGGCAATCGGGGTATCCAGTACCAAAATGCGCCCCTCAAAGGCAGGAAGCATTCGCTGGTCCATCCACGCTCTGAGCACTTTACCCTGCTGCGGGTCTTTCCTCTCTTTTAACAGGATGCCCATTTCTATTTCCAGAACGCTGATCACCGAAAGGTAGAGTTCATTCGGTACCACGGATCTGGCCCATTGACCTACCGAAGGGCTGCCTTTGCCTGTGCTGCATTTGCGTAGCTCAGACACAACGTTGGTATCAAGCAAGTACATCAGGAAAAATCTGCCGGTTTCAGGAAGTTGTCTTTTAAAGGCTCCGCTTCCAGGTCGGCATCTTCCATTTCGGGCATAGCCAGCAGTTCAAGAATATTGGCAGCATTGCGGGTGATCTCTTTGTAGTGATCGATATTGAGCAGGACGTGCGTGACGTTTCCTCTGTCGGAAATAAATACCGGCTGCTTCAGCGCAGACCGCTTAGCCTTGGTGACATTCTGGTTAAATGTCCGTGATGAAATGGTTGTTATACTCATGCCAGTAACCCTCTGCCCTATTAACTATTCAACATGTAGTAATGTAGCTACATTATTTGCGCTTTTCAAAGTTTATGAATAAAGTTTTTGTTGCCGGTCACCAGGGCATGGTGGGCTCGGCTGTTGTGCGACAGTTGGCGGGTGAAGCGGGCATTGAGCTGATTACCCACAGCCGCAGTGAGTTGGATTTGACTAGCCAAAGTGCTGTAGCTCAGTTTTTTCAGGCTGAAAAAATTGACCAGGTTTATCTCGCTGCCGCCAAAGTGGGTGGTATCCATGCCAATAACACCTACCCTGCCGAGTTTATTTATGAAAACCTGATGATGGAGAGCAATATTATCCATCAGGCTTATGCGTCGGGCGTTAAGCAGTTACTGTTCCTGGGTTCCAGCTGTATCTATCCCAAACTGGCACAACAGCCAATGGTGGAAAGTGAGTTGTTGAACGGTCATCTGGAAGCCACCAATGAGCCTTATGCCATCGCCAAGATTGCCGGTATTAAATTATGTGAATCCTATAACCGGCAATACGGTGTCGATTACCGTTCGGTAATGCCTACCAATCTTTATGGGTGAGAACGATAACTTACATCATCCGGAAAACAGCCATGTGATCCCGGCTATGATGCACCGCTTCCATGAAGCAAAGTTCTAAGATGCTTGAATTCGAAACTTTTAAAACCGTTGTCGCTTCAACGCCATTGGTTTCCATTGATTTGATTATTCGCAATAGCCGGGAACTGTACGCAGTGAAAAGAAGCTGATTGCCACCGTGGGTGTTGATGATCTGATCATCACCGAAAGCGATGACGCCATCCTGGTGGTAGCCCATAAGGACCGGGTACAGGATGTTAAAAGAGATTGTTGACCGGCTGAAAGAGGAAAACCGTTCTGAAGCCAAATTGCATCGGAAGGTTTATCGCCCATGGGGGCTTATGACTCAATTGATATGGGTGACCGACTCCAGGTTAAGCGAATTACCGTGAAGCCCGGAGCGCAGCTCTCTCTACAGATGCATCATCACCGTGCCGAACACTGGATTGTGGTTAAAGGTACTGCAGTGGTCACCAATGGCGACCAGGAAATTCTACTTACTGAAAACCAGTCTACCTATATCCCCATTGGCGTGGTACATCGACTGGAAAACCCCGGCAAGTTTGATCTTGAACTGATTGAAGTTCACAGCGGAGGGTATCTGGGTGAGGATGATATTGTGCGGTTTGAGGATACCTACGGCAGGGCGTGATTTTTATTGGCCACGGAGGCACAGAGGCACGTAGGAAAAGACTTTTTTCTTATCTCCGTGCCTCTGTGCCTCGGTGGCAAGTATTTTCTTTACTGGATAACTTACCGGCCATCCAGCCGGTCCAGAATTTTCAGGGCTTGCTTTGGATTGCCTGAT
>NZ_JAHHPM010000437.1 GCF_024606345.1 Endozoicomonas sp. YOMI1 | reverse complement strand
CTGCTGACTGAAAACCAGTCTACCTATATTCCCATTGGCGTGGTGCATCGACTGGAAAACCCCGGTAAGTTTGATCTTGAGCTGATTGAGGTGCAAAGCGGGGGGTATCTGGGTGAGGATGATATTGTCCGGTTTGAAGATACTTACGGCCGAACTTGAGTGGTGAGTGAATGTCGCTGAAAAGAACGCTTCCCGCTGCCCGCCTCCCGCTGCCCGAAAAAGCAAAGCTTTTATCTTTTACGGGAAGCGGGCAGCGGGAGGCGGGCAGCGTTCTTTAACATTAACTATTCACCCATAACTAATGGTATAAACTGTATCTACGGTGTTCACCCCATAATAATTCACTCAACAAGAATTCCGTGATGCCAGTGATATCAAGCTTTTTTGGGATTTATATCAGGATGTACCACGCTGATCATGCCCCACCGCATATTCATGCCGAGTATCAGGGGCATGAGGCCCTGGTAGAAATATCCACAGGTCATATTCTGGAAGGTAGTTTACCCAAAAAAGCAGCAAAGCTTGTGGGCGACTGGTGTTTGTCGCATCAAGCTGAGCTGGCAGACAACTGGCAAAGGGCAATGGATCTTCAACCACTTGAGCGTATAGCAGGAGCTGACAATGATTAAAATCGTTCAGGCTGTTTATCAGGCAGGGGTGGAAATAAAGCTTCATTTTTCTGATGGCAGCTTTGGTGTTATGGATTTTAGTGAAATGCTGTCACATAAAACCAGCCTTACCCGGGCTTTGGATGATGCCTCTTTTTTCCAACGTTTCTTTATCGAACTAGGGGCGCTTTGCTGGCCTAATGGCCTGGAGTTCAGTGCAGGTAGCCTTTATAAAAGACTGGAAGAGTCCGGTAAGCTGGTTAAGCCTGCTGCTTAGGGTTTGTCTTGGACCTCATTTTACTCAGGCTGTAAAAGGGCGCTTCCCGCTGCCCGAAAAAGCACGGGTCTTTTCTTTTACGGGTAGCGGGTAGCGGGGGGCGGGCAGCGTTCCTTAAACTCATTCCGATTCACTCATTACCGGCCATCCAGCCGGTCCAGAATTTTCAGGGCTTGCTTTGGATTGCCTGAT
>NZ_JAHHPM010000436.1 GCF_024606345.1 Endozoicomonas sp. YOMI1 | reverse complement strand
AAAGTTCAAATGATGGCATAAAAGGTAAGACCTGCACTCCCTTGAGCCTGACCGGTGTCAGGGCTCATAGAGGCCGAAGACCTGTTGAGGTGGGAGTGAGCGGATTCCATCAGGGCCAAAGGCATTGAGACCTCACCCCAAGGCCAGTCTCTTTATTAAGAGAGTGGAAGCATAACTCTTTAGTCATGATGGAAAAATTTTCCTTGCAATGCGGGGCGGACCATATATGACACTGTTTCTCTACGGGAAAGATAAGCTTTCAATACAAAAATCTCCGCCTCCTCCTTCGTTCTCTGATTCCCTGAATACCCTGTGATACTGAGTCGACCGCGGCGCTTGCCAGTTCTTTACCGCGAGTCAGTGGTTTCATCGCCAGCTCCTGACCACGCAACCCATCCCGGTAACCGGTAATCCATTGATAGCCGACAATCACCAATACGCCCGCTGCCACCAGGTAACCTGTGGTAATGCCCGCCGTAGCGGCTGTGGACACTGAAGCGGCTGCCGACTCTGTAGCGGCTGTGGACACTGAAGCGGCTGTCGGCTCTGTAGCGGCTGCCGTCTTTGTAGCGGCTGCCGACTCTGTAGTGGCTGCCGGCTCTGTAGCGGCTGCCGACTCTGTAGCGGCTGCCGGCTCTGTAGCAGTTGACACTGTAGTGACACTTACCCGGCAAGCATCACTGTACGAAGAATTCAAAGCATCCAGAAATTCAGTTCTCGGAGAGCAATTGGCTGTTAACACAAGTAGGTCTGGTTTTTGGCAAAGAAGCTGATCATAGGAGATAGATCCAGAATTCGTTTTATTGCCATTGACAAAGCTATTCAACGTCTTGGCTTTGTCAACCGTTCCGTAAATCTGCCCCGCCTCGATGCCGGCGCCTGAATAGTTACCCAAGGTTGTGACATAGCTGTTCACTGCCGTGGTGTGGGCAACCGTTCCTTCACTGTCAACCTCCCCCCCCCCCCCGATGCCGGCGTATGCACGTTCACCCTCGGTTGTGACATGGCTGTACACCGCCGTGGTGTGGGCAACCGTTCCTATAACACCCCCCCCCCGACGCCGGCGT
>NZ_JAHHPM010000435.1 GCF_024606345.1 Endozoicomonas sp. YOMI1 | reverse complement strand
TTATCTGTTTTACTTCGTCATCAAATAATTGTTTTCTACATAACAGGCAGTTCTTCTGGCCAGTACTTTCTATCCATTTACGCATGCATGATCTACCAAAAGCATGTCCGCATGTTAGTTTGAAGGGCCTGCATTTTTGTGAATCCTGACATATTACACATCCAACACCGCAGGTGACATTCATATGAAAACCTCATTGTTTTACCTTCAGACATCTGTGTCTGGTTGTGGTTTCCTATGGATACCGGGAACTATGGGGAGCAGCACTCTGTTTCCGTGATTCAAAAGCAGCACTGATTAATTCTCGCGTATAGGCTTCTACAGGTTGATTAAAAATCTGTTGGGTATTTCCCTGTTCGACAATCTCTCCCCCCTGCATCACGATAATTCGATGACTCATGGCTTTAACCACCGCAAGGTCATGGCTGATAAAAATGTAACTGAGGTGGTATTTTTCCTGCAGGTTGCGCAATAAATCGATGATCTGTGATTGGACGGTTCTGTCCAGGGCCGACGTTGGCTCGTCCAGCACCATCAGTCTGGGTTTCAGCACCAGAGCCCTGGCAATGGCGATACGCTGGCGCTGGCCACCGGAAAACTCATGGGGGTAACGGTGGCGACACTCTGGGTCAAGGCCAACATCATCCAATGCAACTATGATCTGTTCATCACGATTTGCTTCAGTGGCCAGTTTATGAATATCAAGACCTTCACCAACAATATCAGCAACCGTCATGCGTGGGCTGAGACTGCCAAACGGATCCTGAAACACGATCTGCATTTCCCGTCGCAGTGGCCGGAACTGGTCCTGGTTCATAGTGTCGATACGTGTCTGTTCAAACGTTATCAGGCCTTCTGATGTCTGCAGCTTCAACAGTGCCATGCCCAGGGTTGTTTTACCGGAACCGGACTCACCAACAATGCCCAGTGTTTCGCCCTGGTGAATGGTGAGCGATAAATCAGTGACCGCCTTCACATAGCCCACGGTTTTCTTGAAAAAGCCTTTTTTGATGGGGAACCAGACTTTGATTTTTTCGCCAGTGATCAGGGGGGAGGGTTGTTGGTTCAGTGGTTCAGGTTCTCCGGCAGGTTCGGCATTGAGCAGGTCGATGGTGTAGGGGTGTTGGGGCGCTGTGAACACGGATTCCGTGACTCCCTGCTCAACAATCACACCGTCTTTCATCACGCAGATTCGATCCGAAACATGGCGTATCAGGTTAAGGTCATGACTGATAAACAGAATGGCCATACCCAGTTTCTGCTGAAGGTCTGCCAGCAGACTGAGAATTTGTCGTTGAACGGTTACATCCAGAGCGGTTGTTGGCTCATCGGCGATCAGCAGTGTTGGTTCACAGGCGAGGGCCATGGCAATCATTGCCCGTTGTCGCTGTCCACCGGACAGCTCATGGGGATAGGCCTTTAAACGATTTCTGGCATCACGGATACCCACCAGTTCCAGCAGTTCCAGTGCCTTTGCCGTTGCTTCTGTGTTTTGCAGGCCAAGGTGTATAGCCAATACTTCGCCTATCTGTTTTTCAATGGTATGCAGCGGATTGAGAGCCGTCATCGGCTCCTGAAAGATCATACTGATCTTGTGCCCACGAATTTTGCGCATTTGTGATTTGGAAAAATCCAGCAGGGCCTCATCGGCAAAAGCTATTTCGCCAGAACAATGGGCATTTTCTGGCAGAAGTTGCAGGATGCTCAGGGCAGTAATGGACTTGCCGGATCCGGACTCTCCAACCAGGCCAACGGTTTCTCCGGCATTGACAGAGAACGACACACCTTTAACGGCATCAACACTGTTCTCACCCTGTTGAAAACAAATCCTGAGATTGTTAATGGCCAATAATGGATTATCCATAAATGTTCGGTTCTCCAGTCGTAGCTCTTTAATAGTATTTTCTCGGATCCAACGCATCCCGGCACGCTTCACCAATAAACACCAGTAACGTCAGCATAATGGACATGACCAGAAATGCGGTAATACCCAGCCAGGGGGCCTGAAGGTTGTTTTTGCCCTGGGCAATCAACTCACCAAGGGAAGGGGAGCCAGCAGGCAGGCCGAAACCCAGGAAATCAAGAGAGGTCAGGGTAGTAATGGCTCCTGTCAGAATAAATGGCATAAAAGTGACTGTAGCAATCATGGCATTGGGTAAAATATGGCGGAACATCAGGCGCCCATTGGTCATCCCCAGGGCCCTGGCGGCCCGAACATACTCCAGGTTTCTGCCCCGGAGGAACTCGGCACGCACCACATCAACCAGTGCCATCCACTGGAACAACAGCATGATACCCAGCAGCCACCAGAAACCCGGCTCAACAAAACTGGCAAGGATGATCAACAGGTAGAGATTGGGCATGCCTGACCAGATCTCAATAAACCGCTGTCCGAATAAATCGATTTTGCCACCGTAAAAGCCCTGCAGAGCGCCAACCGCGACACCGATGATGGTACTGAAGAAGGTCAGTGCCAAACCAAAAAGTACCGAAATGCGGAAGCCGTAAATCACCCGTGCCAGCACATCACGTCCCTGGTCATCCGTACCCAGCCAGTTTTCAAGGGAAGGGTGGGCGGGCGCAATACGGGCGTAATTGATGGTGTCGTAACTGTAGCGAATGGGCGGCCAGAGCATCCATCCTTTGGGCTCGATCAGCTCTCTGGCGAATTCCTGTCGGTAGTCCATCTCCAGTTCAAACTCACCGCCAAAGGTGGTTTCCGGATAGGTAACAAAGGTGGGGAAATAGGGGCTGCCATCGTACCAGAGCAGCAGGGGTTTATCGTTAGCAACCACCTCTGCCAAAAGTGTTATGACGAAGAGAATGCTGAATATCCAGAGCGAAATATAACCCCGACGATTCTGCTTGAAATTCTGCCAGCGGCGCTGGTTGAGCGGATTAAGTTTGAACCTTGTCATTCCACGTCAGTCCCTGGCTTCGAAATCAATACGGGGGTCAACGGCGACATAGGTAAGATCGCCGAGGAGTTTGATCAGCATACCCAGCAGGGTAAAGATATAAAGAGAGCCAAAAACCACGGGATAATCCCGGTTGATGGCCGCTTCATAGCCAAGCAGACCAAGCCCATCCAGAGAAAAAATGATTTCAATCAGCAATGAGCTGGTAAACAGGATGCCAATTAACGCCGCAGGGAAGCCGGAAATCACCAGCAGCATGGCATTACGGAAGATATGGCCATACAGGACTTTACGGTCATCCAGCCCTTTGGCCCTTGCGGTTTGCACATACTGTTTATGGATTTCATCCAGAAATGAGTTTTTGGTCAGCATGGTCAGTGTGGCAAAGCCACTGATGACCATACAGATGATGGGCAGTATCATATGCCAGATATAGTCCCGGATCTGACCCATCAGACTTAATTCGTCGAAGTTGTCTGATACCAGCCCCCTCAGAGGGAAAACATTCCAGTAACTGCCTCCGGCAAACAGCACGATTAACAAAATGGCCAGAAGAAAGCTCGGAATCGCATAACCCGTGGTGATGACCGCGCTTGACCAGATATCGAAACGGCTGCCGTGCTTCAATGCCTTGCGAATACCCAGTGGAATGGAGATCAGGTAGATAATCAGGGTGCTCCAGAGGCCCAGTGAAATAGAAACCGGCAGTTTCTCTTTAATCAGGTCTACCACTTTGGCATCGCGGAAAAACGAGTCGCCAAAATCAAAGGTAAGGTAGTTTTTGATCATCTGCAGAAACCGCTCATGGGCTGGCTTATCAAAGCCATACAGTTGCTCGATATCTTTGATCAGTTCCGGATCAAGACCGCGGCGTCCGCGGTATTCACCACTCTCATCCAGGCTTATCTGCTGAATTTCGGCATTACCGGAGCCTCCGATTCGGCTGATGGCATTGACTTCGAAGCCCTCAAGTTTGGCAATCATCTGCTCCACCGGGCCGCCGGGGGCTGCCTGAATGATGACAAAGTTAACCAGCATAATCCCGAACAGGGTTGGGATCATCAGGGCAAGTCGTCGCAAAATGTAGCTGCTCATGGAGACTTCCTGTTAACGGTTCTTTCTGCGGCGATAAATCCAGATAAGAATAAGGCCCAACAATATCAGTCCTGAGTATAACCACGAACTGACGTTTTCAGTGTTACCGGCTGGTTCTTTGGCACTGCCATTGTTCCGGGATGACTTAGTTGTTGCATCCGGTTGACTGTCGATCCACCAGGTGTAAATGTCGGTGCTGTACAAAGGTTCTGATTCTGGCCTGATTAATCGGTTGGAGTGAGCGATTCGGTCATAAGGGTAGTACCACTGGGGAATCATATATTCTCCCCACAGCAGCACCCGGTCCAGTGCTTTTACTGCGGTAGTAAGCTCCTCTCTGCTGCTGGCATCAATCACATGGTCAATCATGGCATCCACTACCGGATCTTTGATCCCCATGTAGTTACGGCTCCCTTTGGTGTCTGCCGCTTTACTTCCCCAGAACCCCGTCTGTTCATTACCCGGAGAGGCCGATTGACCATAGCCGGCGACGATCATGTCATAGTCAAAATCACGAATACGGTTGATGTATTGGGAGATATCAACGGAGCGGATATTCAGTTCAATACCCATTTGCTCAAGATTTTTCCTGAAGGGCAGCGCCACCCGCTCAAGTGAGGGTTGAGCGAGCAGTAACTCAACCTCCAGGGGTTGACCATTTTTATCCACCAGCTTGTTGTTCTCAAGGCTCCAGCCTGCTTTTTTCAGTAGTGTCAGTGCTTTTTGCAGTTGCGGTCGGATATTGCCGGAACCATCGGTTACCGGAACGCTATAGGGCCTGGTAAAGAGTTCTGCCGGTAATTGATGGCGCCAGGGTTCAAGGAGTTTCAGTTCATCTCCTTCAGGAATGCCGGTCGCTTCCATGCCGGAATTACCAAAATAGCTCTTTGAACGGATGTAACTGTCATGGAACAGGTTGCGATTCAGCCATTCGAAATCCATGGCATAGCCCATGGCTTGTCGAACCAGGGGATCCTGCAGGAAGTCCCGTCGCAGGTTAAAAGCAAAGCCCTGGATAGGCGCAGGGTTTCGGGTAGGGATGGTGGCCAGAATCAGTTCGCCGTTGTGAACCGCGGGCACGTCATAGGCCGTGGCCCAGTTTTTGGCAATATTTTCATAGCGCAGGTCATATTCACCAGCTTTTAGTGCCTGAAGGGCAACATGCTCGTCCCGGTAGTAGTCGTAGCTGATCTCATCAAAATTATATCGGCCCCTGTTAACGGGTAAATCTTTGGCCCAGTAATCCTTGACCCGCTGATAGGCAATACTCCGGCCGCTATCAACACTCTTAACCTGATAGGGGCCACTGCCAAGTGGTATTTGCAGTGAGGCGGAGGAAAAATCATTTTCATCCAGTTCCCAGTGATGTTTAGGGAGCACAGGCAACTCTGACAGAATAAAAGGCAGTTCAGGGTTATTGTTATGTTTGAATGTGAATTTGACCCGACGATCAGCAAGAACGGTGACAGTGGCCACATCGGAATAGTAACTGCGATAGAAAGGGTGTCCCTGACGGGTCAGCAGTTCAAAGGTGTATTTCACATCGTCAGCAGTGATCCGTTGACCATCATGGAAACGGGCGTCGGTGTTCAGGTTAAAGGTAATGCTGCTGTTATCAGGGGCTTTTTCTGCGGACTCGGCTATGAGTGGATAGAGGGAGAAAGGCTCATCACGGCTCTGGGTCATCAATGTGTCATAAATAAGCCCGATACCGGTAACGGGGGTTCCTTTGTTGGTATACGGGTTGAGACTGTCAAAGGTACCACTGGCTGCCATACGAATACTGCCGCCTTTGGGGGCATCCGGATTGACATAATCAAAGTGCGTAAAGGGTTTGCTGCCGTATTTCGCTTCTCCGTGCAGCACCAGTGACGTTTTAGCGATGACATCGTGCTCTGACCCGGTTGTATTTTCAGAGGTGATGGCTGATGACAAGCTTGGGTAAGAGAGAGTAATCCCAAGGGTCAGCGCTGCAATTGTAAGATAACCAGAATTCATGACCATCATAAGCAACCGTTAGTGTTTAAAAATCTCTGCGCAGTCTTGTATATAAGTAATCGTTCTAATATAGACTGAACCATGGATGGTTGTTAAGTAGCAGTAATGCTTTGTCAGCATGTCTGCGCTGGACTCATATCAATATTCCCGCCACCAGGTACTCAAGCCATTGTCAAAAGGCGGGGCAAGTTCAGGGTGTTGCAATCCTGGCGAGTAAACCATCGGCCAATAGGGCAGATACCATTGAGGAATGACCGCGTAGTGCCAGAGTACAATCCGGTCAATGGCTCGGGTGTATAGAACCAGCTCTTCACGGGTTGTTGCCATGATGGCTTTATCAATCATACGGTCCAGCGACTTGAGCTTAATGCCGGAAAGGTTTTGTCCGGCGTCACTGTCAGCGCTGGCGCTGCTCCAGAAATTTTTCAACTCAGTACCTGGGGTATTGCCAGGGTAAAAGCCGTGAATGATCATATCAAAATCAAACTTGCGGATACGATTAATGTACTGCGAGGCGTCTACGGTATTGATACTGGCGGCAATACCCAGTTCATTGAGATTACGGACAAATGGAATAACAAAGCGCTCATGTTCGGGATCAGTCAGCAGAATTTCAAACTTCAGTGGTTGATCATGTTGATCAACAAGAGTTTTATTTTTATAGCTATAACCCGCTTCTTTCAGCCATTGGAAGGCCCGTGTCTTGTTTTTTCGCCAGTTGCCTGAACCGTCTGTCTGAACCGGCTCCCAGCGGGCAGTAAACAGCTCATCAGGAAGCTCATCCTGCCAGGGAGCCAGTAACGCTTTCTCTTTGTGAGAAGGTGGCTCATCAGCGGCAAGGTCTGAGTTAGAGAAAAGGCTATAGGCCTGATAGTACATCCCAAAAAAAAGGTGTTGATTCATCCAGTTGAAATCAAGCGCCTGTGATATGGCTTTTCTGACCTTTCGGCTCTGAAAAACCGGTTTTCTCAGATTGAATACAAACGCTCGCATGCCCAGACTTTTGTTATGTATTTTTTCCTGAATGAAAGTCGCCTTACCTGCCTTCGTTGGTTTATACGCTTGGGACCAGCTTCGGGGGTTGGCATCAATGCGGAGGTCGTACTCTCCTTTTTTAAAAGCCTCAAGGGCAATGCCATCATCCCGGTAGTAGTCGGTTCTGATGAGATCAAAATTATGTCGACCTTTGTTTACTGCCAGGTCAGCAGCCCAATAATCAGGAACACGTTCATAGGTGACAAAGCGTCCGGGGCTGAAGTCTTTTACCCGGTAAGGTCCACTGGACAGTGGGGGCTTCAGTGTCGCCTTGAACAGATCATGCTCTGGCTGTTGCCAGTAGTGCGCTGGCAGCACCCTGAGTTGAGAGAGTCGAAGAATCAGACTTTTGGCTGGTGGCTCAGAAAAACTGAAACGAACGGACGATGGAGATATTGCCTCAACATTATCAATGATCCCATAGAGGTGCCTGTAGTGAGGTGGACCTCGTTTCCTCAGTGATTGGAAGGTATAGACAACATCTTCTGAGGTGATGGCGTGTCCATCATGAAATCGGGCATTGGGATTCAGGTGGTATATGACCCACTGAAAATCATCCGGATACTCTATTTGCCGGGCTATCAGGCCATAAACTGAATAGGGCTCATCACCGGCCCTGACCATCAACGGGTCATAAAGAAAGTAGCTGCCATCTGCCCAGATGCCTTTTGGGGCAAAAGTATTAAAAGTATCAAAACTGCCGGAAACGCCTTTTCTCAGGATACCGCCTTTGGGAGCATTGGGGTTGGCATAGCCAAAGTGGGTAAAATTCTCTGGATATTGCAGCGAGTTATGAAAGCTCAGGCCATGAGCTATCGTCGAATTTCTATCTTCAGGGTTTGTGGAAGCATACACAGAGTAAATCAGACTGATGAAAAGAAATCCATTTTTCAAATAGTCAGTCATGTAGCGGGTTCCTTTCAATTAGCCTCACTTATCCGTTTCCTGGTACCACCAGGTACTCAAGTCCAGTGCATAGGGAGCAGGATTTTCCGGGTACTTCAGCTGCTTCTTATGGACTACCAGCCAGTGGGGCTGGTACCAGAGTGGCAGTACATAGTGATTCCAGAGAATGATTCTATCCATTGATTTGATCAGCGTTAGCAGTTCCTCCCGGGAGTTCGCCCGGGGTATTTTTTCAATCAGGCTATCAATGGATTTAAGCTTGATACCCGCAATATTTCTGGAGCCGTGCTGGTCAACGGTACTTGAACCCCATAAGCTGGCCTGTTCTGTACCGGGTGAGGGCGTGTGGGGAAAGGTGTACAGAACCATATCAAAGTCCTGGTTTCTGACTCTTTCCACATATTGGGCAGCGTCTACGGTTCTTATATTAAGCCTGACCCCCATGCTTTCCAGTGCCTTTTGTACTGGAATAAAGATCCGTTCATCTTCAGAAGAAGATAACAGGATTTCAAGCTCCAGCGGTTTGCCGTTGTGGTTCACCAACTGGTTATTGTTGATGGTCCAGCCGCTCTGCTTTAACAGTGACAGCGCTTTTCTTTTGCGGTCCCGGCGAGTCATCCCCGGCTGATCCCCCGGTGGAATCCATGCCTGATCCAATGCTTGTTCCGGAATTTCATTTTTCCATGCTGAGAGCAGCTCTTTTTCCTGTTCTAAGGGTTTTCCCGAAGCCCCCAGTTCCGTCCCGGCAAAAACGCTGTCTGCCCTATGGTACATACCATGGAATAAGTGTCGATTGATCCAGTCAAATTCGATGGCGTATCCCAGCGCTTCTCTGACCCCCGGATCCGATAGAAATGCTCTTCTTGAGTTGTAGGTGATGGTTAAAGTCTGGGGGTTATGATTGCTTAAAGATGTGCGAATCAATTGGTTTTTTGTCAGTGATTCATCCCGTATCTGGTCATGCCAGACGCGAGGGTCGCTGACGGTCTTTAGATCGTATTCTCCTTTCTGCAGTGCTTCCAAAAGGGCATGGCTGTTTCGATAATACTCGTAATGAATGCGATCAAAATTGTGCCTTCCCCGGTTAACGGGCAGATCTTTACCCCAGTAGTTTTCGACCCTGGCAAACGTTATTGACCGTCCTGGCTCTATTTTCACAGGTTTGTAGGGGCCACTGCTGACAGGAATCTCCATACCGGGAGAAGAGAAGTCACGTTCTGCCCAATAGTGTTTGGGAAGAATTGGCATTTGCCCCAGAATTAATGGCAGTTCCCGGTTATTGCTGTGCCTGAAAACAAAAAGCACTCTGTGGTTGCTGGTGACTTCTACCTTCTCGACATCTTGATAGAACTGCTTATAAAACGTTGAGCCTTTTTCCCGGAGCAGGTCGAAGCTGAACTTAACATCATCAGCGGTGACCGGTTGACCATCATGGAATCTGGCCGCAGGGTTTATGTAAAAGGCTGCCCAGGTATTATCAGGAGCAAGTTCAATCCGCTCGGCAATCAGGCCATATTTGGTCAGGGGTTCATCCCAGGATCTGGCCAGTAGCGTGTCATACATCATATGGCTGCCAGCCGCTGATGTGCCACGATCAATATAGGGGACAAGGCTGTCAAAATGACCAGTAACGCCCTGTTTCAGCTCACCACCTTTTGGTGCACCGGGATTAACATAGTTAAAATGCGTGAAGCTCTCAGCATATCTGGGCTCACCATAAAGACTGATGGCGTGCCTTAACCTGATGTTCTGGCCTTCTGTCTCTTCTGCAGCAGATAGCAATGGACTGATACTGTTCAGCAAGGCACAGATGATCAGCGGTGTTGTTAATCTGAAGACGGTAAATCCCATAGCCGTAATCTCAATGTCTGTTGTTAAAGACTTATCGACTTTCCCTGTTGTTTTGTTCAGCCGATCAGGTGTTAAAACTAAATCCTTATAGGTCAGGGCGTGTTGCCGGGTTATGGTCATCCTGTGCATACAGATTGTTGCAGAAAAAACTGCAGGAAAATAACAATACTTATTTTTGGGAGGTATGATCAAAGGTCAGGACCTTCCCGCAGAAAAGCTATCAGGATAGCATCTGCCGGGAAGGCGGGGGGGAGTTAGAAGCTGCGGGTTACATTGACAAATAATGTGACCTGTTGGCCGGGGTGAATGAATTTGCCACTCATATCGCTATTCCAATCCCTGATTTGGGCGACATTTACATTAAACTGTGAGGCAATTTTGGCCAGGGAGTCACCGGAACGAACTTTGTACTGTACCTTTCTTACAACAGCATTTTGTGAACCCTGTTTCTTCCAGACCACCAGCTTCTGATTAATTCGCAGAGTATCTTTGGGAGACATATTGTTCCAACGAGCCAGCTCGTTAACACCAACATCGTACTTTTGGGCAATCGTCCAGAAGCTGTCGCCAGACTTTACCAGATACTCAACTTTGTAACGGCCATTCACAGAAAGATCTTGTTTTGCTGCCTGGCGTTGGCTGGCACTGAGAGTGTAACTTTCTGCCGTTTTCGCGGCTACCGGGATCATCAAGCCCTGACCAATACGAATAATGGTGCTGCTGAGTTTATTGGCCTCAGTAATGACATTGACACTGGTCCGGTATTTCATGGCAATGGTACTCAGGGTGTCACCGGAAGTTACTGTGTGGCGATCCCATTTTACCCGTTTTTCCGGCGGCAGGCTTGCCAGTTGAGTTCGGAAATGTTCAGCATGAGTGACTGGTACTACCAAGTGGTGAGGGCCCTCGGGTGGCGTTGACCAGCGGTTCAGCCCGGGATTCAGCCGATAGAGTTCTTCCAGTTCGACCCCTGACAGTTTGGCTGCCTTGGCCATATCCAGCTGACCACTGGTATCTACCTTGGCGAAATAGGGCTTATTGGGGATTTTGTTCAACTGGACGCCATGTTTGGATGGATTTCGAACCACTTTTCCAAGGGCAATCAGTTTTGGCACATAGGCAGTGGTTTCACTGGGAAGATCCAGTGCCCAGAAACGGGTAGATTTACCGAGTTTTTTGTTCTTTCGAACAGCCCGTTGTACCCGGCCGGGGCCAGAGTTAAATGCTGCCAATGCCAGTTCCCAGTCACCAAACCGATTGTACAGGCTTTGCATATAGTCCAGTGCTGCACGGGTAGAATGTACAACATCCCTGCGACCGTCATACCACCAGTTCTGATCGAGGCCGTAGTGTTTACCCGTTGTCGGCATAAACTGCCAAAGCCCTGAAGCACCTGCATGAGAGTAGGCGAAAGGATCGAAGCTACTCTCTACAATGGGCATCAGTGCCAGTTCCAGGGGAACATTTCTCGCTTCAGCTTCTTTGACAATGAAATAGAGGTAGGGCTCTGAACGTTTGGAAATTTGGCTGAAATAAGACTTATGACGTTTATACCAGTTCAGTTCCGCCTGAATACGAGGGTTATTTTGGTCAAGACCCATTGCTAGGCCTGACCGAATGCGAATCCACAGGTCGTCGATTACCACCGGTTCTTTTTTTACGGGCGTTATCTTCTCCGGTGTTTTTACCTCCACTTTTTCCACAGAAGGCTTTTCAACAAAAGGCTTTGTTTCTTTCTTGACAGTTGATGCCGAAGATGAGGGAGAGGTACTCATCAGCTGACAACCAGTCAGAAACAGCGAAAAGGCCAGCGTTGGCAGAGTTCGTCGGGGTGAGCCAAAAATAAATCGCTGGCCTGTTAAGTCGGGGGTTTTGGTCATATATTGGGTTCTGAGTATTATCAGTTCATTATTTTACTACTATCAAAAATTATCCTTCCATGCTCGAATTACCCTTAGAACGTCAACGGGGCTGGCACTTGAGGACGGATCCCTGTCAGAGGCGGCTTGAATGACTTCCGGCTGGTCTGATCTCAGGAACGGATTTGTGTCCAATTCCTTTCTCAGGGTTGAGGGCACGGTAGGCCGGTTTTCAGAGCGTAACTCAGCAACTAGCATAACTTGTTCCTGTAGCTTCTGGTTATTTGGCTCCACTGCCCGGGCAAATGTCAGATTTGCCTGAGTGTATTCATGGGCACAGTAAATCCGTGTATTGCCAGGAAGTGAAGCCAGACGGGACAGACTGCGGTACATCTGTTCTGCCGTCCCTTCAAATAATCGGCCGCAACCACCAATAAATAGAGTGTCTCCACAAAAAAGCGCTGGATTTTCTTCGTCGCCGGAATCGGTGAAGTAGGCAATATGGTCCAGTGTGTGACCAGGAGTGGCCAGAACTTTAAACTGGCAGGCGCGGAGCTCAACCCTATCATTATCACGCAAAGGGCGAGTGATTCCCTTAATGCTCGGGTTATCAGGACCGTAAACCGGAATATTTCTGTTGCTGGTCAGTTCAGCGACTCCGCCAGTATGATCAAAGTGGTGGTGGGTAATGAGAATGCCCGCCAGATTGAGTCCATGATGGTTCAGTACCTGTTCAACTGGCCTGGCATCACCGGGATCAACCACGAAAACATCCCGGCTATCCGGCGAATGAAACATCCAGATGTAGTTGTCATTAAATGCGGGTATCGGAGATATAATTAACATCGGCTTGAATGTCCTTTCTGTCACCCCTGTGACCGTCATTGATGCGGCTGCACAGGGAAGATTAGCTTTGAGCCTGCAATGGGCTATGAGGTTGTCCGGGTGATGATGTTATAGCCGACATCCGCTGATATCATAGAATAATATTTTCTGTATAAACTCAATCATAAGGAGGTTAACATGAAGAGGCCTGATGATGAAAAGTGTCTGAGACCAGTTCAGGTGTGAAACAAGTATTGACTGTTTATTGGTACAATAATTTGCATGATTCGACGATTTCGGAAAAGGACCAAAAGCAGTTTCTCTGACCGCATTGGAGGCTTGCGCCGCTGGCTGGATACCGACTCAGGACGGTTACTGGTTGACTATGAAAAAAGCCTGCTGGAACGAGAGTTAGGTACCATCTTTGGTTTCCATGCGGGGCAATACTCTGCATCCTGGCATCAGGATCTGATGTTCAGCAGCCCGGTAAGAAGACAGTTTATCCTCGGTTCCAGCTATCTTGCCGATTGCCCGAGACCACAGGTGATGGCTGATCCACATTACTGGCCAGTTTCACCGGGAAGCCTTGATCTTGTTCTGTTGCAACACACACTGGAAATTGTGGACAGTCCGCATCGTTTGCTCAGTGAGGCGGCGAATACCATTATACCCGATGGCAAGCTGATTATTATTGGCTTCAACCCCTACAGTATGACCAATATTGCCCGGTGGTGTGTACCAATCCAGCGTCGTCTTCTCAGGGATGCGCATTTTATTTCGCCGTCAAGGTTGAAAGACTGGCTTGCTCTGCTCAATTTCAGTGTGGAGCGAATCGTATATGGTGGCTATGTACAACCGCTGAAACGTTTCTTTACCGGGTTGCGTGGTGATCTGATCGAAGAAAGGCTGGAACAACTTCAGCTACCGGTCGGTGGCTTTTACATGATGATTGCCACCCGCGAAACCCGCGGGCTAACACCAGTAAGAAAGGTGTGGTCCGATGTGCGCAGGGGTTTTGTCGGTCAGCCATTGACCCGCCCCAGTGCTGGTAGAACCAGTTCCGTGAAAATAAACAAAGACTGGAGTTCTTTTGAGTCAGACAGTTGAAATTTTTACCGATGGTGCCTGTAAAGGAAACCCCGGGCCTGGTGGCTGGGGTGTGTTACTTCGATACGGCACTGTAGAGAAAGAGCTTTTTGGCGGTGAGCCTGAAACCACCAATAACCGGATGGAACTTATGGCTGCGATAGAAGGGCTCAAGGCTCTGAAACGGCCCTGTTCAATTATTCTTACTACCGACTCCCAGTATGTCCGTAAAGGAATCACCGAATGGATGACCGGGTGGAAACGGAAAAACTGGAAAACATCGACCGGTAAGCCAGTCAAGAATCAGGATCTCTGGCAACTGCTGGATCAACAGAGTCAACGACACGATATCGACTGGCGATGGATTAAAGGTCATGCCGGTCATCGGGAAAATGAAATTGCTGACCAGCTGGCCTGTAAGGGCGCGGAAGCTTTCAAAAAGTAGCCAATATTTGAGAACAGTTAACTATGCGACAGATAATTCTTGATACAGAAACCACCGGTATTGACCCTAAGCAAGGGCACAGAGTCATTGAAATAGGCTGTGTGGAGATGATTGAGCGGAAGCTCACCGGCAACCATTACCATGTCTATATCAACCCGCAGCGGGTGGTAGAGCAGGAAGCCATTGAAGTTCACGGTATTACCAATGAGTTTCTGGCAGATAAGCCGGTTTTCAGTGCCATTGCAGATGAATTTCTCGAATTTATTCGCGGAGCAGAGCTGGTTATTCATAATGCAGCGTTTGATGTTGGTTTTATCAACCACGAGTTTTCCCTGTTACGCCGGGGTTTCCCCAATGTAGAAGGTTGTTGTGGTGTACTTGATACTCTGGCACTTGCCAGGAAAAAACATCCAGGCCAGAAAAATAACCTGGATGCTTTATGTAAGCGGTACTTCATTGATAACTCTTCCCGGACCCTGCATGGCGCGTTGTTAGATTCTGAGATTCTGGCGGAAGTCTACCTTGCCATGACCGGGGGGCAGACGGCACTTTCCCTGGGAAGCAGTGATGCTGATAGCGCTGGTGATTCGGAAGAGGGCGGTAGTACTATCCGGCGACTGGCTGCTGGCAGACCTGCAATTCGAGTCATCTCTGTCAGTGATATTGAGTTGCAAAATCATCAAAATAAGCTGGAACAGATTCAAAAACAGTCGGGCAACTGCCTGTGGCTTGCTAACCATTAGGAGGCTGCTTTGCCGCTGGATCATGATCTTACCGATGTATTTGATGTCAACTATTCGCCTTTGCAAGGCCTGCAACCTGAACTGAGGGGCCAGTGCTGGCTGGTAATGTTTGAAGGGCAGGTTGTTTTGAATGACGAAAGCACCGGAGAAAATTTTCTCTGGTACAGTCTCGATAAGTTTCAACTGGCAATCAAACAAGAGGTGATAGTCACCGGCTATCTTCATGGCATGGTAGTAGGGATTGTTGAACTCTCAAGTCTTACCACTAAAACAGGTAGTACTATAAGTATCAGGGCCTTACTGTCTGAGTCAGACTCTACGATTTATAGTTTCCTTAGTCATGGCCTGCAAATCCTGACTTCACGGAGAGAACAGGCCTTTTGTGGCTGTTGTGGTCATCAGATGCAGGAAAAAGTCGGAGAATGGGCAATGGCTTGCGCTCAATGTGGGCACCATGCTTACCCCAGGATTTCTCCCTGTGTCATTGTTCTGGTGACGCGGGGAGATGAAATGCTCCTGGTTCGACATCATCGCCATGGTAAAGAATCAACCATGCATACGCTGGTGGCGGGTTTTGTTGAGCCCGGAGAAAGTGCTGAAGGGGCTGTGCATCGTGAGGTACTGGAGGAAACAGGCCTCACATTGGGTAAACTCCATTACTGTTTCAGTCAGAGCTGGCCTTTTCCCCATTCATTGATGATGGGGTTTCATGGGGAATACAAAAGTGGTGAACTTGTTCTCGAAGAAAAGGAACTCTGCTTTGGCGGATGGTTTCAGCGAGATAATCCACCAGACCTGCCACCGGGATTTACCATAGCCAGAAAGCTGGTGGATATTTTTATATGATATTATCCAATCATATTTATTTGCTTGTAACATCATAATTAGAGACCTTTCACAACTATGAAAACTCATGAATATAAAAGAGCCAGCTCTGAAACTATCCAGGACTGGCTTTTTAGGATGATTTGGCTTGAAGCAATTATTCAATAAATAGTCGTCTATTAATTGGGGAAGAGGGCACCAAGCTTGGTAGCCAGCATCATATTTCCTTCAGCACGCAACTTACCCATCATAAATGCCTGCATGCCATCAATTTCTCCGGACATTACGCCAGCCATGGTTTCACTGTCCATAATCAGTGTTACGCTTGGATCGTCATGAGCACCAGCAACGATATCCAGGCTCCCATCTTTAATGATCAGATGATAGGTGTCAGCATCTTCAATATCAAACTGGAAAATCTCATCAATGCCCGCAGCTGCATCTGAATCAAAGCGGGTTTTCATGGACTCAATGATTTCGGCAGGAGTGCTCATAGTCTCTTAATCCTTCTTCTAAACATTAAGCATTTCTGATTAAACAAAGCGAATGTTATGAGCATTGGCCGAATGTGTCAATGAAATTCAAACGCTTGTATGAATGCCTGGCGGTAACATTTTCCTGTGCCCATCACTTTTTATAGTCCCCAGCAATGATAAATCAGTTATCATATAGGCAATTTTGATATTGAAACTTACAAGCCTTTTTAAGGAGGTCCCTTTGGAGTATCTGGCAGACTTTATTTTGTTTCTGGCCAAAACTGTCACCCTGATTGGCGGTGTGGTGGTTTTAGTGGCTCTGTTGACAACAATTGGCCAAAAAGCCAGAAAAATGCATAAGGGACACCTTGAGATTACTCACCTTAATGAACACTATGAGCACCTTCAGGCGGATTTGAAGCATGCATTGCTGGATAAGGCTGAGCTGAAAAAAGAAGCCAAAAAGCAGAAAGAGAAGGCGAAACTAGAGAATAAAGCCAGAAAAAATGAAGAGTGTGAGGAAAAGGGAAAACCAAGAGTTTTCATCCTGAATTTTCATGGCGATATTAAAGCTTCAGCGGTCAAATCTCTGAGGGAAGAGATTACGGCAGTTCTTTCTCTGGCTGATAAAGAGCGAGACGAAGTGGTTATCCGGCTGGAAAGTGGTGGTGGTCTGGTTCATTCCTATGGTTTAGCTGCATCCCAACTGAAGCGAATCCGTGATAAAGGGGTTAAGTTGACGGTCACCGTCGATAAAGTTGCTGCCAGTGGTGGCTATATGATGGCTTGTGTAGCCAATCATATTGTCGCAGCACCTTTTGCGGTGCTGGGCTCTATTGGCGTAATGGCGCAGTTGCCCAATGTTCACCGTCTTTTGAAAAAGCATGATGTCGATATTGAGTTACACACTGCCGGTGAGTTCAAGCGCACTTTGACGGTTCTTGGGCAAAATACTGAAAAAGGACGTCAGAAATTTATCCAGGATATGGAAGATACACACCTACTGTTCAAGGATTTTGTAAAGAGCGAGCGGGAAGTTGTTGATATTAATCAGGTCTCGACGGGTGAAATCTGGTATGGTCAGAAAGCCCTGACGCTCAAGCTTATTGATGAGATCAGCACCAGTGATGAGTATATCTACCGGAGGGTCGATGAGGCTGTTCTGGTACAGGTTGAGTATGTGATGAAGAAAGGTGTTGCCGACAAACTGGGTTTAGCAGCTGAGTCAGCCCTGGATAACGCCTTAATGAAGTGGTGGGGGCGATTTAACACCAGTCGCTTCTTTTCTTAACAGCTCTTATCGCTCTATTTTCGTACGGTATTCGTGATTTTTGCTTTTATCTGAACCGGCTCTTTTTGAACTATAGAGCCAAATAGTAGTCAAATGATTAACTATTTATTCAGACAGGCACAAATAATGAACTCTGTTGGGGCATCAGTAGCGGCTGGTTACCATCATAGCCAGCCAAATAATGAAAATAACGTTGGTCAGACGAAGCATTGGACACAGTCCCGAACCGTTCGGGCGGTAGCGGGTATAGCCGTGTTAGCCTTAGGGGGGCTTGCGGGTCTGGCTGTCTCTTATTTTGCCAGTCCCTTTGCTGCGATTGTTGTTGCAGGTGCCGTTGCTGTTGTGCTTGGCGTGGGTTTGATTGGGTATTTTTACCATCATAGTAAAAGTTGTACTGCAACACTATCAGATGCTCAAACGCCTGCGTCGATCCAACAACCACCAGTCTCTTCCTTTTTAGGTTCCCAGTCTGTTCAGCCACCTCCATACACTCCTTATTATGAGCCACCAGCACCTCCGCCGTATTCTCCTTATGCAGCAGATTCTGTTCCAGCAAAGATTGCGACACCCCGTGCTCCTGCAGTTAGCTTAAATACCGCCCCTTCAGATCCTCCTCCGGCTTACACTCCCTTTGCGACTCCTTCATCAGACGTAACAGCACCCGCTGATCTGCCGCCAAAATATACAGATTCACTCGTAGAAAAGTTTATAAGTGGCCAGGAGAGTCGTGCGGACAGGATGCTGCAGCCATATGCACTGGATCTTTACAAAAGTTGTCGTAATGGCAACTGCTATTTTGACTCAGTTATCAATCAATGTCCTGCAGGCTCAAACTGGACCATTAAGAATCTACGGCGCCGGGTCTATCAGGTAGCCCGGCAATGGTGTACTGACTATGCCCCTAATTATGACCCTTCCATTCACTCATCTGAAAATGATTTGTATGGGCGTTTAATGTTTCAAAATGGCCTGAAAGCCTTAAAAAAAGATAAAGAATGGGTTGATGCTACGGATTCGGTGTTTACTGCCAAAGTACTTAATACTCCAATTGTTGTTCTGAATATCAACGGAGGTGTTGCCCATGCCTTTGATGCTGAAGGGCGGTTTATGAATGACGTTATTAATACCTCCAGAGACCTTGGATATTACAGGACTGTTTTAAATGACCGCTTCATACTGCTGATTTTTGATACCAATCATTTCATGGGAGTACGTCGGATAAGCCAGGAGGCTGTCCGAGATTAGCGCCCGTCTAGGGGATTCCGTAGCGAGGATGGCAGAAAATTGAAGATAAAAATTCGGTTTTGTGAGGTGAGTAGTGGGGCTATTTACCGAGCAAAAGCGAATTTTTAGACCAATTTGCTGCCGCCGCAGTAGGGCAGTCTATTCTCGGACAGCCTCCTGGCATGTGCTGGATGCAACCAGTTTTCCATGGGTGTCTTCCCCCACCCTGAAAAAGCCTCAGTCTCTTCTTAACCGTTCTGACAAAGCGATGGGTGATTCAAAGCGGAATACGACGATATAGGAAGATACCAGCAGTGAGAGTATCGCTGTTGCCTGGATAATATGCGCTGAAATTTCGCCAATCAGATTTTGCCCGCTGGCAAAAGCGGCTATCAGTATTGAAAACTCACTGGTCTGACCTAATCGAAAGCCGACTTCCCAAGCTGTAGACCGATTTTCACTGACCTTGCGCAGCAGAAAACCAAAAACCAACGGCTTGATCAGGATAACGGCCCCTGTCATGACCATTGCCGGGAAAAGTACCTGGCTAAGCAAGTCAAGATTGAAACTGGCACCGATAGAAAAGAAGAACAGAATCAGGAAAAAGTCTCTTAACGGTTTAAGATTGATGGCTATATATTGGGCGATTGGACTGGTGGCAATACTGATTCCGGCAATAAAGGCACCAATTTCATAGGAGAGGTTTAAGCTGTGCGCTAACTCTGCAAAACCAAGACACCAGCCCAGGGCCATCAAAAACAGATATTCATGAAAACGGTCAAAGCGGACCATCAAAGGCAGCAGCAGGTATTTGACCAGCATAATAGCGGTGAAGATCAATGCTGGCAGAGCAATAAATGCCATGATCAGTTCGTTGTAGTTGGCGCTGTGTGATGGATTCAGATTGTAAAGCAGCAGGAGTGCAATAATGGCCATCAAATCCTGCAGAAGCAGCAGGCTGACCATGATCTCACCGGTATGCCTGTGATGCAGCACGGTCGTTGGCAAGAGCTTTATGCCAATGATCGTGCTGGAAAACATCATGGTTGCACCAATGATGATAGCCTCATTCTGTGGCAGACCAAATGTCAGCCCAATTCCATAGCCAGTCAAGGCAAAGAGAAATGAACTTAGTAGACCTACAGTAGCCGTTTTCCTGAGCAGATGGGCAAGATGGCTTGGCTGCATGTCCAACCCAAGAAGAAACAGCAAAAAGATGATGCCAACATGGGCAATATCATTAAGCAGGTTGGTGTCATTAACCACTTCCAGTCCAAACGGACCGAGTATGGCACCAAGGGCAATGTAGGCTACCAGCAGGGGCTGACGGGTGAATAAGGCACCAGTAGCGAGAATCGCTGCCCCAGTGAAAATAAGAAAAAAAGAGAAGAGCAGGGAACCGCTTTCCATCATTCAGGCTCATTCTTGGATTATTTATGGAAAGAACAGTATAACCAACAGTTAGGTTTTCGTGCAGGAGAAGTAAAAAATCTCTTCCAAATAAGGAAGAGATTCCAAACTGTGGTTAGAGCTGATGCCTTAACCGATACACAGGTGGTAATTCATCGGCAGCGGTTTGATAGTCCGTACTAAATGTGGTCAAAACCGCCAGGGCATAATCCGGATTCTGATCTTCCCTTAACCTAAAGCTACTGAATCCACAGCGCTTGAGGTAATAGAGCTGGTCCACAAGAATATCGCCTATCGCTCTTATATCCCCTCGATAATCAAGCCGTTCCCGAAGCAAACGGGCCAGAGAGTAGCCACGACCATCCATAAACTTGGGAAAGTTAACGGCGATGACTTCAAACTGGTTCAGGACATTTGCCACCGTTTCAGGTTCGTCGCTGCTGTCAAACCAGATGCCAACCTGACCTTTGTGCAGGCCATTGGCTGTAATGGCATAATCAATTGACGACACAGGGAGTAGCACATTGCCTTCAGGTAATACGGGCTCTCCCGGATCCTGCTGCAGGATCTGAAAGTCATCGTTACTGATTTGCTGATCCTTAAACAGCTTTGGCATAAACCTTCTCCTTGAATGGCTGCACACCAACCCGTCGACAAGTATCAATAAAACGCTCTTCCGAAGTGCGGAGTTTGATGTAGGTCTTCAGGATTTTATCGATGACGTCGGGAACTTCATCCATTTTGAAGGATGGTCCAAGGATCTTGCCCAGAGATGCGTCATGCCCTGACGCACCACCGACCTGAACCTGGTAATACTCTTCACCTTTACGATCAACGCCGAGAATACCAATATGACCTACATGGTGATGGCCACAGGCATTCATACAGCCAGAAATGTTCAGGTCCAGTTCGCCAATGTCATGTAGAAAGTCAATATCATCAAACCGTCGCTGAATGCCTTCTGCCAAAGGAATGGAGCGAGCATTAGCCAGTGCGCAGAAGTCGCCTCCCGGGCAGCAGATCATATCGGTGAGCAGCCCACGGTTGGGTGTTGCCAGGTTCAGTGGTTTCAGTCTCAACCAGAGCTCATGGAGTCTGCTTTGGGGAACATCGGCAAAAATCAGATTCTGCTCGTGGCTCACTCTGAGTTCACCCAGGCTGAACTGGTCAGCAAGGTCTGAGATAGCTTCCAGTTGCTCAGCACTGGCATCTCCCGGAGCATCAGCAGTTGCCTTCAGAGTCAGGGTGACAGCACTATAACCCGGCTTTTTATGGGGATGGACATTTCGCCTGAACCATAGTTGAAAATCAGGTTCAGCGGATAAAGTCAGGTCAGTCAAGTTGATATTGGTCAGCTTTTCGTAGTCAGGCTCAGTAAAAAAAGATTGAACCCGGTCAATCTCCTGTTCGGGAAGCCGGGCATCTGTTTCTTTCAGGTAAGACCACTCGTCTTCGACCTTCTCCACAAAAACCTCAGGCGTTAGTGCCTTAACCAGAATTTTAATTCGGGCTTTGTATTTGTTATCCCGCCGTCCATAACGGTTATAAACTCTCAGTACTGCGTCCAGGTAACTCAGGAGATGCTCTGGTTCAAGGGATGGTTTTATAACAGAGCCCACCATGGGCGTTCTCCCAAGACCACCACCGGCAAGGATTTTAAATCGGACGTCATCATTTTCATTTAAGAAAGCATGAATGCCGATATCATGCACTTGTGTTGCTGCCCGATCCTGTTCACTGCCACAAACCGCTATCTTGAATTTTCTGGGAAGATAAGCAAACTCCGGATGGAAAGTGGACCATTGCCGGATAATTTCACACCAGGGGCGGGGATCAATAATCTCATCGTGTGCTACACCAGCAAACTGATCTGTTGTGGTATTCCGGATACAGTTGCCGCTGGTCTGAATAGCATGCATCTGAACAGAGGCCAGTTCTTCCAGAATTTCCGGTACTTCTTCCAGCCTTGGCCAGTTCAACTGAAGGTTCTGTCGGGTGGTAAAGTGGACATACCCTTTATCATAGCGTCTGGCAATGTAAGCCAGTTTACGCATCTGTGTAGTGCTCACCATTCCATAGGGAATGGCAATGCGCAGCATTGGAGCAAAGCGTTGTACATAAAGTCCATTCTGAAGACGAAGAGGCAGGAATTCATCTTCTGGCAACTCACCAGCAAGAAAACGACGAGTTTGATCCCTGAACTGCAGGACCCTCTCATCGACTATCTGCTGGTCGTAATCATCGTATTTATACATGAATTGTTCGTCTGATTAGCCACATCCAGGGAGCAGGTCAGAAACCTGGGACAATCGAAGAATACTGATTTTTACTTATAAGTAAAACTATTATTTATTAATAAAATTAGGGTAAAAAGTAATAAATCAAAGTAGGGCAATAAGTTGATGGTTGGTCAGGGTTCCGCTAATTTAAATGAGCTGGGTCGATATGCACCCTGTACACCGAATCAAGGAGAAAATAATGAAAGACAGTACAGTTGATGCCATTGCGGCTGTTGCATTGATAATGTTGGTTGTCATAACGACAGTATACTGGGTTAGTTCTCAGTGAAAGCTCATGTGTTTTGAATGACTACATGCACCACAGATATGAGTATCAAAACAAATAATAAGGTTCCTACGATACCAGCGATGATGTAGTGCGCTGGCTTACCCTGTTGGAAATCCCTTTCCAGATTAGCCCTTTTCTGAACACCGAATGCAGCAGACAGCGCACTCAAAACCACTGATTTCAGACCTGTACCTTTTTTATCAGACATTAGCCAACTCACTTAATCAACTGTCAATTTGATCATTCTATGATCTTGTTATTTCAGTTGGCAAATGAGTAAGTCTAATTGAGGATGATAACCCTGATCCGGTACTGGGTATCTCTGGCCGCAAAGTAGCCGATCCAGCTATCTTTATCAGCTTCTGTCCACGATACCAGTTGATCAGCCAGCATTTGGGTGCCTCTGGCCCCCAGGTCTTTGACATAGGGAAGCAACACATAAACCATTGCACCGAGAACCAGGCCATTGGTTGCGGAGGTCACGGCTCTTTGCAAGGCAATATTTAAACCACCAGTAGTGTAGTAATTCAGTACCCCATTCATGGCGTAATAGGTTGCTATTGGGATAATGGTTGCTGCTGCTACTGGAACTACATAGTCTTTGATGTTTTCAGGGAGAGGGATCAGTTGATATCCTGATGAAGTAATCGCCTCTGCCCGTTCACCAATAGAGGTTATCTGGTGCTGCAGGTTGGTGAACAGGTTTATATCTCCTGAATCTGAAAGGCTCAGGCGTTCATCCTGGCCTGCAGGTATCATTTCATTTAACTGGTAAAAACGATACCCGATTTCAAGTAGCCCAGCTCCTGAGGCGAGGGCGTAAGCTGACGTTGCATCCCATCCCCTGCCTTTGAAGAACTTCATATAGCCATTATGAATGGTGTATTGAATACTGGTCTTTATCGAGTTGTTAAAATCACCGGCAAGATCAGGCAAGTCATCAAATCCCAGATCTCTTCGAATTAAAGAAAGTGTATCTCCGGGAACATTGCCTATCATATTGAGGCCATACCCCACCATTAGCATGGCGATACCGTCAATGGTTTCATCATTCAGGCTATGGAGCATGGGCCATTTCCCAAAGACCTGATGCAAACGACCTTCATTGTGAAGCGTTCTCAGTGAACTGGCGACAACGGAAGACATGCAGTTAAGCATTCGATTGGTGGGTGTTGTCCTGAGGAATAGTCTGAACGTTTCAGCCTTACCCCTCTCTATGACATTTTTTTCAATTTTTCCGGAGCTTGCTTCCGCCGCTGCTGGTCTGTCCGGGTCGCCGGTCACCGGTTCACCATGATTTGACAGTAGTGTATATACGGTAAAACCTTCAACAAAATCTGCAGAACACTGGGCAAAGAGAGAATCAGTATCCGAAAACACCTGATTTTGGATCAGGCTCCTGATTGAGTGAATAACATCAACACCCAGAAGTAAATAATTCCAGCGTAAAAGGTTTTGCCAGAAAGAGTGTGGCTGCCAGGTTACCATATTCATGGCAATGATAGGGATCACTTGAGGAACAAAAGCACCCACAGCTGCTACCCTGGAAAGGTTCTCTTCTTTCTCCAGTATGACTTTTATTTTTTTACCAACCATTTCATCCGTGGTATTCAGCGTTAGATTGATGAAACGGTCACTGTTTACCCGCTGGATTTTTCCATTTTCAACAACAGGCGTTTCCTTGTCATGCCAGTACATTTCATTTGACTCTGTGTCTCCTGAACTGAAAAAAGCCTGATCATGTTCCGATCGAAGTCTTATCGGAATTTTACCGTAAACCTGTTCTTTTAATATATTGGTATCAATTTCCAGGTGAAGTGGGGTGTTGTCTTTTACTGTAATCTCCACAGTATTATTATTGTCAGGAGATAACTTCTGAATATTAACAGCAAAGGAATTAATAGAGAAAATTGAGAGACTAAAAAAAATCAGAATAATTTTACTGTTAAATAACTCAGATACAAGTGACAGCAGGGATATTAAATAATAAGTAGGCGTGCCTGACCTGGATGTTTCGAAATTTTTTCTGGATTTACAGAACAATAGATAAGCCATTGTTTACCACCTAAATAGACAGGCTATCCTTTGCCAAAGGAAAATCTAAAATAATCGTTTTTAAAGTCGTTATCTCTAATGGAGATAGATTTTTATATATTCTAAACGAATTTAATATTTTTTTATCATAATTAATTGAGATACTTTTTTTATTTTTATTTCCTTTATATTCCTCATAAATATATTTAAAAAATTATATGTATTTTGAAAAATGGCATTTAAATAAATTAATCTTTGACAGATCAGGATACTAATTTTCAGTAAATACGCTTATACGGTAACGAATCGTATCTGCCAGAAAATATTCAGACCAGCTTCCAGGCTCTGCATCCATATATTGAAGAATTGGCTTTTGTACAGTGTGTGCTGCCCAAATACCATATCTCTGAAGAACGGGGGACATCAAATGAGTAACGGCACCAAGGACCATTCCTTCATAAGTGGCATCAAATAGTTTAAAAACTGGGGATGAAACATCAGATCCGGTAGTCACTTTTAATGCCCCATAAATAACAGCAGGTATAGCTACTCCCAGCGCCAGCAGTTGGAGATCAGATAATTCTGGTAGTACCAGGGCTTTATTGATGGATACTCCTATTGCTTCGGCCCGCTTGGTCAATGAATAAACCTGATGAGTCTGCTCCCGGCCTGCCATACCCTGTTGGGCATACAGCCTCAACAGGATTTCAATAACACCAGCACCCGTGGCCATTGGCAGAGCGTAGCGCTCATTAAAATTGTGAGATTTGAGTTGGCCCTTAAAGAAACTTTCATACCCCGCTTGAAGGGTATATTGAGCGGCATTAACAATTGACCGGTCCAGGTCGGTCTGCAACCCCGGATCGTCAGTGGCATGAGAAAAACCGATGGTTTTCTTCAGTAATTTGAAGAAGTCTCCCGCTTCAAAGGCAAAGGTATTAAAACCATATCCGACCATGATTTTTGCCAGGCCATTGATCGACTCTTTGTTCAATTCTTGCAAATATTGCCACTCATCACCAATCTGATTTTTCTGAATATCAAGCAGTGTTGATGCCACCGTGTCTGATATACAGTCCATTAGTCTCTTGAAGGGGGCGCTCATAACATACGCCCGGATTGTTTGAATTTTGGTTCTGGAAGATGCCGAGGTCTCTCCATAATTTGCAGCTTCAAAAAGCAGGAACCCCTCAATAAAATCTGCTGAACATTGAGCTGACAAGGGTTTGTGTTTACCAAATGTTTGGCTTAGGACAAGGTTTCGAATCGATTTAACAATATCACTTCCCAATACTTTATAATTCCATCTCATCAGTGCCTCGTAGAAAATGATTGGCTTTGGACCGAATGTAACTTCATCCATGAAGAGAACGGGAATCATTTGAGGGAAAAATGCGGCCAGTGCTGATAGCCTGGAAAGGTCTGCCTCTTTTCTTATTCTGATTTTTATAACCTTATTTAGTTGGCTTGCTTCTGGCATGAGTGTTAAATAGATAAGTTCATCATTGTTAACTGTCTTATTACTTTCTTTTTTCAGTGCGTTAATTCGATCGTGCCATAATATCTGCTGCTCACCATTTTCAAATAGCAGGTTTTCATTTTCTAATACAATTTGTACGGGAATATTCCCCTGAAGATCTTTCTCAAGACCTTTGGTATCAATGGCAATTGTGATTTCCTGCTGCGCTGAAGCTACTACTTCTAAATCAGAATTACTGTCTGGCGATAAAAGATAAACTTCATTTTGATGAAATGAGAAAACCAGCGAAGGGTAGAGTAATAAGAAAATCAAGAAAAATAATCCGGTAAACCGGAATGATTGGAAGCAATGGAAGCAGTCATTAGACACAGTTATTCTTAGCATACCTACCATCCTGAATGGGAGGCATTCCATTGCCATTTTACTCTAAGGTTAACTATTTCAGGCTACTATCTATCGGTAGCCTGAAATAATCCGATGAATATAATTAGTGTTTGCTTAGTTTTAGGCAATAAATCAGTGAAAAAGTTTCTCAATGTGAGAAATATCGCTATTGCTTCCAGTCAAAACCACAATATCACCGGCATTCAAAATCATTCCGACTTGCGGCTGCAGTACCATATTATCTCGACGAACCTCGACAATTGAAACGTCTGTACCTTTAAAATCAAGAGACTCAATGGCTTTCTGATCTGCCGCGCATTTTTTGCCGAGGGTAACAGCGTGGCGATAGGTCTTCTTATCATTCTCCAGCAGGTAATCACTGATGCCCGGATAAAAACCGTTGAGGATTTCATATCCTTTGGTTCTGGCTTCATGGACTGTTTGACGAACATGGGCAGGGTTCATGCCCAGCATCAACAAGGCATGCTTAACAATGACCAGGCTTGACTCAAGCACCTCTGGAATAACCACGGTTGCCCCTGCTTTTTTTAATTCGTCTGATTGACTGTCATCCCGCGTGCGAACAAGAACAGGGACCTGTGGCGATTGTTGTCGAACGGCCTGCACTATTTTAAGGGCATTTTCGGGGCGATCAATACAGATCACCACCTGACTGGCCCGCTCCAGTCCAACCGCCATCAGCAGTTCTAACTTCCTGCAGTCACCAAAGAAGACCGGATCACCGGCAAGACCCGCTTCATGTACGTGAATAGGGTCATCATCAATGGCAACGTAAGCTTTGTTTTCCTGGGTCAAAAAACGGGCAATGGTCTGCCCAACACGGCCATAACCACAGATCAGGGTATGATGGTGTATATGGGCAGTTTGCTTGCGGACTTCCTCTTCTTTTACCCGATGAATGCTCTGTTCGGATTTATCGAACTTGACCAGTTTAACGATGGCATTACTGTTTCTGATCAGAAGAGGTGCAATGATCATCGATAAGATGGTAATCGCGAGCACAACGGAGGTGAGGTTGCCGCCACTCTCACCATATTGTGATGCCAGGGCAACCAGGGCGAAACAGAACTCGCCACCTTGGGCCAGTGACAGGCTGGTTCTGAGGGAGATATTTTTGCTCTCGGCAAAGGTTCTGGTCAGGGTGTAGATCACCAGAAACTTAAAGACAATCAATGCTACGGTACCCAGTAGTATCTCTTTCCAGAAAGTGACCAGCACATCCATATCCAGCATTAAGCCAACGGATACGAAAAACAGCCCTAGGAGCACATCCCGAAATGGTTTGATATCGGCTTCAACCTGGTGCTTGTAGTGGCTCTCACCCATCATCATGCCTGCAACAAAGCCTCCCAGTGCCATGGATAAATCCATTGCATGAGAGAGCCAGGCGGCCATTAGGGCAATAACCAGTGCCATAAGAACAAACAGTTCTTCAGACCTGGCCTTGGCAACCTCGTGAAAAATCAGGGGTAGAACCCACTTACCAATGGCCAGCATGATCACGACGAACACAACCCCTTCGGCAAAGGCAAACCCAAGAGAGGAGGCGATGGAGTCACTACCTCCCCCAATCAGGGCGGGAATCATAATCAGAAAGACAACGGCAGCAATATCCTGAAATAGCAGGACACCGATGGCCAGCTGCCCCTGGCGGGAGCGTATTTCGTTACTCTGGGTGAGTTCCTTGGACACAATCGCTGTAGAGGAGAGCGCCAGTGCAGATGCACAGACAAAGGATGTGAGCACTGCAAAATCAAAAGCGATCAGAACACCAAAAATTCCGACTCCTGTCAGGAGTACCTGCAACCCACCCAGGCCAAATACCTCTTTTTTCATGGCCATAATGGTTTTCATGGAGAATTCGAGGCCTAAGGTGAAGAGCAGGAAAACCACACCAATCTCGGCCAGCAGGGCAATATCAAAGTCCTGTTGTATCAGTCCGGAAGTTGTCGGTCCAAGAATGATGCCTACAAATAAATAACCCAGGCTTTCCGGCAGTTGAAATCGCTTGAAAAAGGCAATAGTGACGGCTGACAGAGCCAGAATAAGCATAAGTTGATTGAAAAATGTAAAGTCCATGGGATCGCCAGCTGAATTTATTAGTGCCCAGAGAGAGTATAAGCAAAAACAACGCGCTGTAGTTATATCTACGTAATCTTTACTAACTCTACGGTTATATTATCGCTATGATAGACACCCTTTTTAGGGGCTTTTTTAGGGAATAGTTTATGATTCAACTGACTTTATATACCACTTCCGGATGTCACCTGTGTGAACAAGCTGAACAAATGCTCAATTTTCTGCAAAAGCAGCAGGTTTGCCGATGGGTAGCCATTGAGATCAGTGAGGATGATCGTCTGGTTGATCGCTATGGTGTAAGAATTCCGGTAATCGCATCAGCAGAGGGCAGAGAACTTGGATGGCCATTTACCCCTGAGGCGTTGAATGACTGGCTGATACAACCCGTTTCAGGATAGGATAGAAAGAACGACGGTTGTTAATTGGCAGGGATCGCATGATTAACTACGCTCTGGCTCAAAAAACGAGAATCCCGTCAAAGGATGACATCGACCGGGCTTAATGACAGCAACACTGGAAAGAACGTGTCTGAAGACAAAAACCGCCTCCTCAAACTGGCAACCTACGCCTCGGTTGCAACGGCAAGTGTGTTGATCATCGCCAAACTCATTGCCTGGTTCATGACCGGCTCCATGAGCCTGCTGGCTACCTTGCTGGATTCCACGATGGATATTCTGGCCTCCCTGATCACATTATTTGCCGTCAGGATCGCCATTGCGCCAGCGGACGAAGATCATCATTTTGGCCATGGGAAGGCTGAGCAGCTTGCCGTACTGGCTCAGTCAGCCTTTATTGGTGGTTCGGCCATTGTTCTGGTGCTTAACACTCTTGACCGGATAACCGGTGAGGATGTTGTGCTGGATAATGAAAGCGCCGGTATCATGGTGATGGTCTTTTCGATCATTGCCACACTGATCCTGTTATCCATACAGCGGTATGTCATCCGAAAAACCAATTCAGCGGCTATTAAATCGGACTCACTGCATTATCAGGTGGATCTTCTGACCAATATTGCAGTGCTGGCTGCACTGATTGGCACCAGCTATGGCTATCATCAGGTAGATAATATTCTTGCCCTGCTGATTGGCGGTTATATGTTGTTCAGTGTCAGGAGTCTTGCCTGGGAATCGATCGAGCAGTTGATGGACAAGGCACTGCCTGAGCAAGAACTCCAGGAAATTGAGAGACGAGCCCTCTCGGTAGACGGTGTTCTGGGTATTCATGACGTTAAAACCCGGATGTCAGGCTCAACCCCGTTTATTCAGATGCATCTGGATCTTGAGCCTCATATGCCGCTGATCTATGCCCACGAACTGGGGGTTCAGGCCAAGCGGGCAGTGCTTGAACACCTGCCCGAAGCGGATATTATTGTCCATCTTGACCCTGAAGGTCATGATGACGAGCCGTGAGATTAAAGAATTCCAGTGATGTTGCCCTGGTTTGCCGGGCAACCTGTTCCGGGGATTGCCCGGTGTGCGTGGCGATCATTTGCACAACCTCGAATAGAAAGGCCGGCTCATTTCTCCGGTTTTTCGGCTTTTTCGCCAATGATCTTGGCAGTAGCCACGGTGAATCAGTTTCCACCATCAGTCGGTTTGCAGGAATATCCTTCATCAGCGGGTGAAGATGGGTTCCCCGTCGTTCATCACAAATCCATCCGGTAATACCAATATGACAGTCCAGGTCCAGGTACCGATACAGGGCGGTTTTATCGGCTGTGAAACAGTGCACAACCAGCTTGCCCACCTTATCCCGATAGTTTTTGATGATGTCTGCAAAGCGTTGTGAAGCATCCCGCTCATGGCAGAACAGGGGCAGGCCACTGTCAATAGCCAGCTCCAACTGACGCTCAAATACTTTCTCCTGAACGGGCCGGGGGGAAAAGTCACGGTTAAAATCCAAACCGGTTTCCCCAACGGCCACCACCTCTGGTTCACTGAATAAGGCTTTCAGCTCTTTAAAGGTCTGGGTATTGGCATCTTTGGCTTCGTGCGGATGGATACCGGCGTTACAAAAGCAGTGTTCAGAATATTTTCTGGCCAGCCCCAGCACCCTCTGTGACTCTGTCAAAGAAGTACCGGTGAGGATCATGGTAGTAACACCGTGCTCAATCGCACGACTGACAACTCCATCACGATCCTTGTCAAAAGCCTTATCACTGAGGTTAACGCCTATATCAACCAGCTGCAGTGTCATTGAGAATCCTGTTATAACCCGTATATTTGCCGGATATTTTGCTGCTCCTTCTTCTCATAAACAAGGTTCTCATCAACAGGCAATAGCCGTATCCTTAGGCGCTAATTTTATTCAGGCTAAAAAATTTACAGGAGCAATAGCGGATGCAAGTCACCCGGCTGGCGATCTATCCAATCAAATCAACCAGGGGAATACCCCTTGATAGCGCCCATGTAACCCGAAGAGGTTTTGAGCATGATCGTCGCTGGCTGTTGACGGATGAACATGGCAAGTTTATTACTCAGCGGCAATATCCAGCGCTGGCAACCGTGGTCACATCCATTGTTGATGGCGGGTTATTGATTACCCGGCCAGCGGCTGAGAACCTCTACGTAGCAATACCGGAAGAGGGGGCTTACTCTTTCACGGTAACGGTTTGGAAAGACGATTGTCAGGCACTTGATGCCGGGGATGATGCTGCCCAGTGGTTCAGTGAGTTCCTGACTATGAAATGCAGGCTGTTTTATCAGCCAGAACGGTCAATAAGACCAACCGATGCCAGATACTCCCAGCCAGAGGATCACACAAGTTTTGCCGATGGTTTCCCTTTTCTGCTCACCAATGAAGCGTCTTTAGCTGATTTGAATCAACGCCTGACTGATGCAGTGCCAATGTCCCGCTTCCGGCCTAATATTGTCATCAGAGGTCAACAGCCCTATGAAGAAGACGCTTGGTCAGTGATCAGGATAGGAGAGATCACATTTCGGGTAGCCAAACCCTGTTCACGGTGCGTGATGACCACCGTCAACCCTGAAACCGGACAGAAAGAGGGGAGGGAACCGCTGTTTACGCTGGCGCAATATCGTCGAACGGAAATGGGGGTTATCTTTGGCCAGAACCTTATTCCGGATCAGGAAGGCATTATCCAGATAGGCGATAAGGTCACGATTTTGGAATAATGAGTGATTCAGGTAATAGCAGATGCTATTGCCTGATGTAGTTTTTCGTCAGGCCACAATAGCTCTGACCTTTGCCAGAGCCTCATTGATGACCGATTTTGAAGCCCTTTCCACCTTTTTTACGTGCCTGGCCTGGTAATCTACCGTCCGAACCTGCAGGCACACTACAACCCCGGAAACCTGGTGTTCCTTTTTGAAGATCATTTCTGAGCCATCTTTCTATCTTGCCTCCGGCCTGCGATCACCAGAAGGCAGGGCGTCAGGACCAGTGTCAGCAGAGTGGCAAAGGCCAATCCTCCGGCAATGGAGGTTGATAACTGATTCCACCACTGGGCAGTGGGACCACCAATTTCAAGTCGATGGTTGAACAGATCAATATTGGTGGAGAGCACCATTGGCATCAGACCCAGGATAGTGGTAACGGTGGTCAACATCACCGGTCGCAGACGCTGGGCACCGGTTCGAAGAATCGCTTCTTCGGCCTTCATGCCCTGTTGGCGCAACACATTGTAGGTATCAATCAACACGATATTATTGTTCACCACGATGCCCGCCAGGGAAATGACCCCGATACCGCACATCACAATGCCAAAGGGTTTTCCAGCCAGAAGCAAGCCAAATAATACGCCACCGGTGGACAGTACCACCGCTGACATAATCAGGAATGCCTGGTAGAAGCTGTTGAACTGAGTCACTAAAATCATGGCCATCACGAACAGGGCAACCGCAAATGCCTTGATCAGGAACTGACTGCTTTCCTGCTGGTCTTCATTCTGCCCTTTGATGGTAAAGCTGACTTCCTGTGGTGCATCCAATGCATCAAGCTGCGCCTGCAACTCGGGCAGCAGGTCATTCAACAGAACGCCTTCGGCCAGGTTGGCACTGACAGTGACGGTTCGTTTACCATCCAGGTGCTTGATACTGTCAACCTTGGGGGCAATCTCCCGGGTAGTGAAGTTGTTGATGGGGACCAGACCCGCCGGGGTCATTAACCGGAGCTGATCAATGCTCTCGAGGTGGCGGTCTGACTCAGGAAAACGAATACGAATGTCCACTTCATCACTGCTGTCATCCGGACGGTAACCGCCCACCGTTAAACCAGAAGTCACCAGCCGTACCAGACCGCCGGCACTGCTGACATCAGCACCATAACGGGCAGCTCCGGCGCGGTCTACATCGATGCGCCACTCATAGCCGGAAGTAGGGCCGTCGTCGCCCAGATTGGTAAAACCATCAATACCCGCCAGAACCGTTCTGACGTTGCCCACTGTCTCATGGAGGACATCAAGGTCATTGGCACTGATCACCAACTCCAGGGGTTTACCCTGGGGAGGGCCATCTTTTCTTCGTTCAACGGTGATATCAAGACCGGCGAAATGGGCAAGTTTCTGATTAATCTCTTCTGCCACCAGGGCTGCTTTTCGGCGATATTTCCAGTCCACCATATTCAGGCGGATGGTCCCCACTTCCTGGTTATCACCGGTTCGTGCATACAGTGTTTTTAATTCTGGCTGTTGCAGCAGAATCGCTTCTACACTTCGCAGGATCTCATCCTTTTCATCAATGGACAGGTTGCTGGAGTTCACACGAACTTTGATCATGATGTTATTAGTGTCGACATCAGGAAAGAACTCAATGCCTTTGCCAAAGCTGATAAACGCAAAGTAAATGGCTACCACCATCGTCATGCCAGAGAACAGTATTTTTAAAGGGTGTTGGATCGCTTTTGACAGCGTGCGTATATATACCCCGGCCCAACCGGGAACATTGTGTAAATCTCCGGTTTCCGCTTCGGTAATGGATCGTTTTTCCAGTTCACTGAGCTTTCTGGGCTTGCCAATCAGGGAACCGATGGTTGGGATAAAAATCAGCGCCATCACCAGGGATGCAGAGAGGGTAGCAATCAGGGTTAATGGCAGGTACTTCATCATCTCACCCATAATGCCCGGCCAGAACATCAGCGGGAAAAAGGCCGCCAGAGTGGTTGCTGTGGACGCGATGATTGGCCATGCCATACGTAACGAGGCCTCCTGATACGCCTGCCTGCGGGTAACGCCCTCACTCATTTTCCGATCGGCATATTCGGTGACCACAATGGCACCATCAACCAGCATTCCGACGGCGATCATAAGAGAGACCAGGACCACCATATTAATGGTTAAGCCCATCATGGCGATGATCAGAATACCGGTCAGAAAAGAGCCGGGAATGGCGATGGCTGCCAACACCGCGCTGCGCAAGCCCAGCGCCCCGACAATGACCGTAACTACCAGAATGATGGCCGCCAGAACACTGTTCTGCAGGTCGTTGACCATATCCACCACATCCACCGACTGATCACCCACATAGTCAACCTTCAGGGTTTTCGGTGCCAGTTTCTGGCCTTCAGCAATAATGGCTTTGGCCAGCTCCACGGTTTCAATGATGTTTTCCCCGGGGCGCTTCTTGATTTCCAGGGCGATACTGTTGTTTGCATTCATTCTGGCGTAACCGCCACCATCCTTAAACGTACTGAGAACGCTGGCAATATCACCGAAGGTAATGACCCGATCGCCGTCAGCTTTGACGGGTTGAGAGAGGATATCAGCCACTGTTTTGTAGATGGCGGGGACCTTAATCGAGAATCGTCCCTTACCATTGTCCAGGTTGCCAGCAGCAACCAGTTGGTTATTGCGGGAGACCAGATTGATCACATCCGCAGGAACCAGCCCGTAACTTTCCAGTTTGAGTGGATCAATAATAACGTCAACCACTTCCTCCCGGTCGCCGGCGATATCCACCTCCAGAATCTGCTTTCTGGATTCAAGCACATCCTTAAGCTCCCGGGCTATTCTCACCAGGGCACGTTCGGGTAAGTTGCCAGAAAGCACCGCGGTAATCACCGGTTGCATACTGGCAAAGGAAATCTGGTTGATAATGGGCTCATCGGTATTCTGTGGTAGCTTACTTTTGGCAAGGTTAACCTTATCCCTGACATCTGCGAGGATCTCATCCGTATCCAGTCCGGCGATAAACTCCAGAGTAATGGAGGCATGAGACTGGGATGCGGTTGCCTTGAGTTCCTTAACACCTTCTATAGCCCTGAGTTCATTCTCCAGGGGAAGTACCAGCAGCCGTTCGGCATCTTCCGGCGATATGCCTTCGTGTGATACAGAGATATAAATGACCGGAATCGTGATATCAGGGTTCGACTCTCTGGGAATAGTAAGATAGCTGGCCAGGCCGGTCACCAGGATTAAAGCCAGCATCATCATGACCGTACGGGTTCGCCTTAGCGATGCAGCAATCAGACTTCGCATTGGCCATTACTCCCCGACAACCAGAGAAACATCAGGATTGATGACATCAACCTGATCACCGGATCGAACGAAGCCCTGGCCACGGGTAATGACTCTGGCCTGTTCGGGAATTCCTGAGACCCAGAGGCGGTCACTTTCAGACTTGACGACATCTACGGGGGTGAACTCGACCCGATTCCCCGTTGTCACCCATTTAATCCCCGGTTCGCCATCTTCACTCAAAGCAAGCCATGCGGGACTTATTTCCAGTGCCATTACGGCTTCCATCAACAGGTCGGCTTCAACGCTGAGGCCTGCAGGAATTTTCATATCAGGATTCGGGATGGTTAACTCGACAGAAAATGTCCGGGTTGATGCATCAGCCTGTCGATCAATAAACCGAATAGTGGCTTCGCTGGTTGTTCCACCGAGAAATCGGACAGCCGCTTTCTGGCCGGAGGTAAAGTAATTAATGTGATTCTGGGGAACATCGACATGGATCACCAGAGGATCAAGGTCGAGAATTTCAGCCACCGGCTTTCCTTTATCAATAAAGTCACCAACTTCCACGTGGCGCTTGTTAAGAATGCCGGAAACGGGGGCCTTAATCAGGGTATTTTCCCATTGGGTCTGGAGCTGCTCTTTTTGCGACAGAGCCTCAGCCAGGGAAGCCTCAAGCTGAGTAATCTGATTATCGGCAATGTGTTTTTTCTTTTGTAGCATAAGGGCTGACTGGTAATCCTGCTCAGCTTGTCTTACACGAGCTATAGCAGACTTCAATTGAGCCTTCAGACTGCCTTCACGTAGCCGGATAATTTCGTCGCCCGCCGCCATCAGCTGACCACGTTCAGCACTGATATTAATAACCCGGGCTGCCAGTTCCGCACTGACTGTGACAGTCCGGTCAGTTTCCGTTGTGCCATAGAGTGTGAGTGTACGTTTTACCGGCACTTGCTCAAAGTGAGAGGCCTGGACAATGGGAATAACCGTATTTTCCTGGCTATCCCGGGAAGGGGGGGGGACTTTTTCAGTATCGTTGATATTAACGACATCAGCAGTCAGCAGGTAGATACCAATGCCAACCGCTATAACACTGGCGGCTAACCATGAGCCGTTCACATTGACTAACTTTTGCACTCTTGTATTACCCCAGTATCACATTCTTATTCTGAGTTGGCAGACATTTGCCCTTAAGTGTGTTGGTTTTTTAGCGTCGACGCGGCGAGTTTCTGAAGCATTTATAAAAAGTACAACGCCGGACGCGTATTAGTATCCATAAGATCTGGAATTCTCGCAATATCCCATTAGAAATACGACCAGTTTCTGATAATACAACGGGACGATGATAGGCGAGGGAGACTCTGACCACCTTTCTACCTATAGTAATCAGAGTTCTGAGTAAATATAATGAATTAGTTCAGAATTTTATTATCAGTAGTGGATTGACCACGGGAGTATATTACCGGACGAAGAACATCTGACATTGGGTATTCATAATAATGATGCGGCACATGGTGATAGCCAAAGCTGGCAAAGGTTAAAACCGTTTGAATCCCATGAGCAAGAGAAGGCTCGGCAATCATTTCCACAACCGTATGGGCTAAATGCATGTGACCAAAGAGGCCTTCCCATGCACCATGATTGTGATCATGGTAGTGCTTCTGACCACCACTGATAAATTCACTGACACCGTGGCTATGATCAATAATCTCGGCAATATGAAAACCGGAACTGATTAGACTGGTCAGGGTGTTATAGGCAGTAGGTCCAATGCCAACAGAGCCGGCAAGATTTTTCAAAAAGACAAAATGCGAATGGTGATGACCATGGCTTGTTATGCCCAGCAATGACCCACTGTATTTGATAAAGTCCATGCCATGCAACACCAGGCCAACCAAGTCACCATAGCCGATAATGGTTTTGAAAATTGGATCTCTGTACAGTTTCCAGCGATCAAGTACGTAGATTAATTCTGGAATATTTTTCTGGTTGAATATAAGAACCATCGAGTAACTTTCACCAATATCCAGCACCACAAAATCGCCATGGATTGAGCTTGCCAATTTCTCTGAATCTTTAAAAGAAAGGTTGTGCACTTCTGGCTTAAATAAATGCAGGGTCTGGGAATTCCTGGTTGTACCCGTCAGGTAGTCCGCAGCCTCAGTAATGTTGTCTAATTCTTTTTTGGCATGATGGATTAAGGACGGGTGTAGATGCGTAATCACAGCCCTGGTGGTTGGATTATCTTTATCACCAAGCGACAGTTCATCAAAATCAATACTTAATGGAATTTTGGTTGCCCTGTTGTCTTTTTGTACGGTTATTGAACCCAGCTCGGATAAGTTATTTACATCTCTTTGAAAGTGCCCATGAAACTTTATTTCCGCTAAAGAGGGTGGGGTGACACCGTAGGGAAAATTTCCACCCTGCTCAAATTCCAAGAGGGATTCACAAGCATCATTTTGGTCAGAGCACTGAACACGAATTTGACCTTTTAATGTTCCCTCATTTAGGTAATATAATGATATTTCATGCTTTTTTATAACATCATCCAGTCCCGCCAGACAATACCCGGGAAGAGAAGCAAAGAGAATGATAAAAAGCATTCTGCTTTTTTGAAAAGCGGTCATATTTATATCCCAATCATTTGTTATTGAATGGGCTTAGAATAGACTGGCTTTTCAAAGATGCAAATACGAATGATTCTCATATGATAAATAAATTATCAATATCCTACAAAAATGAATTTATATTAATTCAGAAAATTCAGCGATGACGGGTGCATGATCAGAGGGTTTTTCCATGGCTCTGATTTTATAATCCATAAAAATGGATCGGCATGTCGGCATTAAAGAATTCGTTGCAAGAATAGAATCTATTCTCAAGCCACGCTTTGGCTCACTCTCAAACCCACGGCTACGGTAATCAAACCAGCTGAAGAGGTTGTCTTCATTAGGATATAGCTCCCTAAAACAATCAGTTAGCCCCCACTCAAGAAGTCGGTCAAACCATTCCCGTTCTTCTGGCAAAAAGCTGCATTTACCGGTTCTGAGCCATCGTCTGGCATTAGCAGGACCAATGCCAATATCCAAGTCTGTATGAGAGATATTAAAGTCACCAATCACTAAAATATTGGAGGAGGGGGAGCATGAGTTTTGCAGATAACTCTGTAAATCATTGTAAAACTTTGTTTTATCTGCAAATTTGGTCTCGTGGCTGCGATTCTCCCCTTGGGGAAAATACCCATTAATCACCCTCAACATTTGCCCGTTCAGTTCATAGTCGCCAATAATTACCCGACGCTGGGCGTCAGGAAGGTCCGTCGGGAATCCTTTTTGGACATTCAATGCCTGTGTCTTACTGAGTAATGCCACGCCATAATGGGTTTTCTGGCCATGATACAAGACGTTGTAGCCCATGTCCTCAATGGCTTTAACCGGGAAGTGCTCATCAGATACTTTGATTTCCTGAAGGCCTATTAAATCAGGATTATGGTCATCAGTCACCCGGGACAGTTGATGTAAGCGCGCTCTCACACCATTCACATTAAAGCTGACTATTTTCATCGTTTTATCATGACCTTAGGGCAGGTTGAGGGTTGTCTTGGTTTCGCCATGGATAGGATATAATAAATATCATTAATTTAACATAATATATATTATGCGAATATTAATATCATCGATACAACTACTCTCTCTCAGAAAAAAAACACTTGTCATGAGCTTTATTCACGACAATATATGCGTAATATATTTTTTTAGAGAATTTTTTCCAAAAATCGTTGTCTAACACTTTACCAATATTAAGGAAACTCTGCTAATTAGACGTCACAGTGCTCTATCCGCCTTCAGTCGTAATTATAGGCGTGATAAGTGGCTGTCTGGATGCTCCATGACTGAAAGGATCTCCCTTTGAGTTGTTGTTTCCTAACGTAACAGTTTTGTTACTCATTGCCGAAATGTTTAACGACTGTGAATGGAAACTTGCTATAACAGTAGAAAACTGTCTAATATTTATTCTGGTATAGCAGTCGCCGTAACAGTTGTACAGACTAGGCTTTAAGCCTAATAGCATGGAAAGTAAACGACGCTACTAGTCCACAACAAACCTCATAACTAACTAGAGAAAGGTAACTGCCAATGACTTTAAAAGGTCTTATCAAACTAACCCAGTTAATGCAGGAACAACCGCTGACGGTTATCCAATGGCAAATTCTCCTCGTGGTGGCAGAAAACCCCGGAGAAACCATCACAGATCTTGTAAATGCTGAAAAGCTCACCTGTGGCACCCCGAGTGATATCGCGGTCAGTGTTAAACGTCTGGGTGAAGGACGGCACGACAGGCCTGGCCTGGGGCTGATCAAAAAGGTTCAGCATGAAGATGATGGCCGCTATTTCAAGCTGACGTTGACAGCGAAAGGCAAAAAACTGGTGGAAAAAATCAAGCAGAAAGCTCGATATCTGAAATGAGCAAGCCAGTAACACCAGGGCTCTGCACGGTTGTGAGAGAATTTTAGACGTTACTCTCCAGAGCCCTATCTCCCCCCATTATTTATTGCTAACCTCGCTGTATTCATCTTCTTACTCAATTTCCATGGTAGGCAGTGCATTCAGTGACCGATTCCTGTTTGATCGATTAATCAGTAATTAAACCAATAATTCTGTATGATAAGGGTGTGCAGTGAAAATAAAACAGATTTTTTTGAATACAAATTCTCCACTTCATTTCAAAGATCAAGATCTATCGTCTATAACATTTTGGTTAATTATTTATGTGAAAGAAAATAGTTAACAGCCAATCAAGTGTGCGTTAATCAAAAATCTTTAATTTTCAGGAAAGTTCAAATGGCACTACCTAGCACTCCGAATGTTATATCTCTATCGAAATTAACACCTGATACTTGTCCGGCAAACAAGGAAGAAGCAAAGGCTAGTATAATGGCTTAATTATCACACCACTCACTCAAGATTTGCACACCGAGATATTTCAAAACCTGGATAACAAGAAGTTCTTAAAGAAACTTTGTAGAACCGATATACAATTTCGAAGCGATATACAAAAAATCGGCGTAGTAAATAAAATAAAATTCTTACAAACACAAGCCCTGAGAGATGCCCTGAGAATGGACAGTGATTTCGGAAACAACTATGCCAGTGCTTTAATGACGAAGGGAGCCACACTGCCCGAGGAAGAGAAGGTACAATTCCTGCGGGAAGCCCTGAGAGCCAACATCGCTGCCGGTAACAACCACGCCTCCGCCTTGAGGGAAAAAATGGGAGCCACACTGCCTGAGGAAGAGAAGGCTCAATTCCTGCGGGAAGCCCTGAGAACCAACAGCGCTGCCGGTAACAACCACGCCTTCGCCTTAAGGGAAATGGGAGCTAAACTGTCCATGGAAGAGCTGGCTGAAGCCTTGGAGGAAGCCAAGGGAATGAATAGCTATCCTGGCTGCAACCATGTCTCTGCCATAAAGACGATGATGCTGGCACAAGCCCCTGAGGAATGTCCTGTGCAAATTTAGTAAAGATGGTCTCGACATTGTCCATAACTTAGCGATGGAAGCGAAACTGTCTTCGGATGAGCTGACACAATTTCTGAGGGAAGCCCTGAGAATGAACAGTGCTGCCGGTAACAGGATTGTCGCCACCTTATTTAAGATGGGTGCAACACTGCCCGAGGAAGAACAACAACAATTCCTGAGGGATTCCCTGAGACTGGGCAGTGCTGCAGGTCACAACCATGCCGTCGCCTTAGGGATCATGGGAGCCACACTGCCCCGGGAAGAGCTGGAGCAATTGCTTAGGGAAGCCCGTGCAAAAAATCGACGTGTTACCGCTTCTATCTTGGAGGGCATGATAGCCAAAGTCCAGGAGCCTGCGTAACTTAACCCGGAATTTCATAAACATACTCCCGTTCTCGCTTGCTCTTTGACGCTCTAAGGGATTCTTGCTCAGTCGACGGTACTTACCGTTACGGAACTCCTTCACAAAATCCCATAGAGCGACAAAGTCCTCGGCTTTGGCATCCTGCGTCGCCCTACCTCCCACATCC
>NZ_JAHHPM010000434.1 GCF_024606345.1 Endozoicomonas sp. YOMI1 | reverse complement strand
AAAGAGCAGGGGCTTTTTTTTAGACAAAAAGCACTATGGCCAATATCAAACAATCCGCTATTCGCTTAATCCTGAAAGCAAAGGATTTACTGTCCAGGGATGTTAAAAAATCCTCTGCTTCCCTGGATGCCTTCAGGCAAGAGGCGAATAAGCTGAAAGGCCAGTTAGAAGAACTGGAAAACGAGAATAAGCTCCTTTCGTCTTTTAAAAAGCAGACCAAGACTACCCACGATGCAGGTCGTGCATTCCGTGAGGCAGAAGATAAAATCGCCAGGCTTGGCCGGGAAATGGGCAAGACCGGCAAGCCCACCAAGGCCATGCAAACGGCCATGGCAAAAGCCCGCAAAGACGTTAAGAAGGCCAATACCGAATATAACCGCCAGCGGGAGGCGCTGGCCAAGCTTCGGGGCTCAATGTCCTTTGCTGGATTATCGACCAAAAACCTGAAGCAGCAGCAGGCCAGGCTTGAGCAGCAGCTAAACGACACCCGGACAGCATTCAAGCGGGCTGATGAAAGCGCCAAAAAGGCAGCCATATCCCTGCGCAATAGTAACCTGAAAAAAACTGCCAGGGATGCCAAGGCGGCCAGCATCTCCATTGGCCAGCTTTCCCGGCGTTTCTTGGGGCTGGCAGCGGCAGCGGGTGGGCTCTATACGTTAAAGCGAAGCATTGAAGGGGTATTGCAGACAGGCGACCAGTTTGAGCGCTTGGGCGTTCAGATGGAGGCGATTACCGGATCGTCTGCCGAAGCCGAAAAGGCCATGCAGTGGATTAAAGATTTTACCCGGAATACACCATTCCAGCTGGAAGAAGTGTCTGAAGCTTTTGTCCGGCTGAAAGCGTTTGGCCTTGATCCTACCGATGGCTCTATGCAAGCCATTATTGACCAGGCATCAAAGCTTGGCGGCGGCATGGAGCGGCTAAACGGCATCACCCTGGGATTAGGTAAAGCCTGGGCAAAACAAAAGCTTCAGGGCGAAGAAATATTGATGCTGCTGGAGCGTGGTGTCCCTGTATGGGATTTGCTGGAAAAGGTCACCGGGAAGAATGTGCAGGAGATCCAAAAACTTTCCAGCGCCGGAAAGCTGGGCCGGGAGGCAATAAGAGGACTTATTCAGGAGATCGGCAAAAGCTCTGAAGGTGCCGCCGCCAAAAACATGAGTCTGTTGTCGGGTTATGTCAGCAACCTGAAAGACAGCTGGCAGCAGTTCCAGGATGAGGTGGCCAAGAGCGGGGCTCTGGATTACGCCAGAGAGTCCCTGGCAGGCATCGCTGCCGAAATTGAGCGGATGAACCAGAATGGCCAGCTGTCTGAATTGGCTAAAAAAGTTAGCGATGCCTTTATCGCCATGGGTGACGCTATTAAGCATGCCTTCTCTGGAGTTACCGTTGATGGCTTTGTCACCAGTATCCAATCAGGCTTTACCACCATCACAGAGTCCATGGCGGCTCTGCGGACTGCCTTTGATTTTACCCGCTCCACCGTCATGGGCTTTTTTAATGCCTTTTCTGCGGTGGTTAAGGGCTTTGGCACTGTTTATTCCGGTATTTTATACGGCATTGTCAAGGTATGGCAGGAAGTAGCCGATGCCTTGGGCTTTGATGACATTGCTGAAAAGCTGAAAGGAACCACCGATTTTCTTGCCGGCTTGACCAGGGAGTTTGCCCGACAGACGCTTGAGGATGCCAAGAATGTCCGGGATGCGCTGGTTGGGGTATACGACAGCTTTGCTGATAAAACCAAGGATACGGTGAAAACAGCAAATGATTCAGTAAAGACCATGACCAGGAGCCAGAAGTTGCTCTGGCAAAATTACGCCGATGAATTGCTCCAAGGTCAGAAGAAAGTTAAGCAAGCCACAGCCGAAACAGCCCACCGTCAAAAGCTATTTTGAGGATGCAGCCGATGCTCTCAGCCAGGTAAACACAGCCGAAACCCGGACAGAACTCGCCAGTCTTGGGGTAGCGTTGGCTGAAGCCTTTTCTCAGGGCACTTTGTCCGCAAAGGAATATTACGAGGCGACCGAAGCCAGCCGGAAAAAACTTCAGCAGTTCAACAAAGAGGCAAATAAAACCAAGGAATCCCTGAAAGACGTTGGCGACGAAGCCGAGGAAGCCGGGGATAAGCAAGAACAATCTTTTGAAAACGCCCAATCTATTTCCGCTGCTTTAGCCGGTCACTATAACGCCATAACCGCCGAACTGATGGGCATGAGCAGTGCTGCTCACGACGCTTTTGTGGCCATAAAACAAGGCGGCGGCTCAGTGGATACCACCGCAGCCAAAGGCAGTATTGAAGACCTGAAAAATGAGCTTAAGGCAACCTCCGCAGAAATTAGTCGGTTGCAAAGCAATCAATATCAATTTGACGTAACCGGCATTGGTCGCTGGCTCAATAAAACATCAACCGCTGCCGCTTATGTGAAAAAACAATTTTTGGAACAACGAATTGCCCTTGAACAGCTGTTTGAAAGCTATGAACAGGGCGAGATCAATGCCAGAAGTTTTGTCCGTGAGGCCGAAGATGCCGCACAAACCATGAACCTGCTCAATCAAACGGACTTAGACCGGCTCAATAACGCCATTGTTTCAGCCAAACAAAACATGGCCAGCTTAGGCGACAGTTCCCGCAATACCCTCAACAGCCTGCAAGATGAACTGGATGAATTGGAGGGCAGGCAATCCGATATTGAGCAGCGCCGTTATCAAAATCAGCGTGACGATTTGCGAGCGCAACAGGTCGAGGCCATTGCTAACGGGGATCAGGAGGCGATCAGGAATATTACCTCAGCCCTACGCATCAGCGAGCAGATTTACAATGAGCGGAGGCGGCAAACCAATAATGAGAGAACGCAAGCCCTCAGAGAGAGTCAAGGGAGTACAAACCTTCCTGCTCAAAGCACTGCTTTACAAAGCACGCAACGTATTATCCGGCTCGAATATCCGGGGGGTGATGTGAATGTTGGGGTAACACCGGGGGATGAAACCAAACTGCTGGATGCCCTGAAAAATGCAGGTATGAGGACGGTCTGATGCAACTCGATACCATAACACTTCCCGACGATCTGCTCTGGATCAATGAATTTGAATGGAACCCGGTAGAGCAAACCACAGAGCGCAGCCTGACCGGGGCTTTATTGGTACAGGAAGGGCAGTTAGTTCATGGCCGTCCTATTGTTCTTTCTGGCAATGGCGAGGCCGGTTGGGTTTCCCGGCTGACGGTCAAGAGCTTGTTTGCACTCTCCAAAGCGGCCAATAAAACCATGACGTTGACGCTCCCGGATAACCGGCAGTTTTCCGTTATCTTTGATCGTGCCAATGGGACTCCCATTGAGGCACAACAGCTTATGCCGTTTGCCTACCCGGACGATAGCGACCATTACCTTCTTACCCTTCGATTGCTGACCGTTCACTAAGGCTGAGAGGGGGCGATCAGGACTGTAAATATTCCTTCAGCTTGACGACTGAAAAGCGGGGACATTACCTTCTGAATTTTTACTGGAACTCTGGGGCGTTTCAGTTAAATTAGAAGTCAGTGGTAATTCACCTGAGTTTTTAGTTGAATTGACTGACTGACGATACTGCTTTTTGCGCTCCCTTTCGCGCTCGGCGTAA
>NZ_JAHHPM010000433.1 GCF_024606345.1 Endozoicomonas sp. YOMI1 | reverse complement strand
GTGAATCTTTGACCATCTCTCATGATAAGGCTTACCAGAAGGCTTACGCACGGTCCGAAAAACTGAGGGCTTCCAAACGAGCTTGGGAACAGTCCGAGAAAGGGCGGGCTTGGCGGATTGCTTACGAACAGTCCGAGAAAGGGAAGGCTGCCCGGAAGGCTTACCGTTTGTCCATCAAAAGGAATGCTTACCTTGCTGATAAACGCAAGGTGAGCCAAGCCATAAGAAGTGCCGGGTCAATCGCCTATAAATCAGCTATAAAGAAAGGCTTTAGCTTGATCAGTCGTACCCAACGTCGCGTGATTGGTAACAGGAATCAGAATTCTTTTCATGGGGGTTTCCCTCTCTACTGACATGGATAACTATTTTTATGACGACGACTTGGCAACAATACTATGGAATCTCTGAAAGAAACGTGAGGACTTTATCTTGTTTTCATGGGAATTGACATCCTGCATTAGTTCTATAATTTGTTCAGGAAATAATGCCGTTGCCAATTGTCCGATGAGTGCTTCGATAGCATTGAGACGTTGAAAAGTTTGATGTGAAAAGTCCCTTACTTCAGCCGAAAGTGCTTGTTGTGAAGTCCATATCTTTCTTATGTTGGATTCCGGGTTGAGGAGATCCTTTCGCAGTGATTCTGCGAATTCATGATTTGTACATTGTGCAGACCAGTTTTCAAAGAGCCCTATAATGTCTGAACTCTCAATTTTATGTTTACTTTTATGGGGGATGGCTGCAGGAATGCTCAATCTGAGTTTGTCCAGTAACTTTGGTAGCTGTCTGTTTTTTCCATCCATTATCGCCAGCAAAAGTTTCGTACAGTTTTTATTAAACCCAGTGGTTGACAAAACACTATTCTTTGCAAAATGAACTCTGATCTTTCTGGCCTTTAATGGTTTTGCAATCCAGGTAATGAATTTATTGAAAAGGGCTCTAGCGCTTTTCAAAACAGCGGTTTTCCTTCCATAATATGATCCTCCGGCGCTGGCTGCCCCGACGTTGTCCGTGTGGGGCTGATTTTGTCGTGGTGAGGGAGAGGCTTGTTTATTGACCGGGTCCATGGCTAAACCTCATGCTTTATTTTTATGATAATTTATCAATCTCATAATCTACAGTAGCGGGTCATATGGCTGCAAATATTTCTGGCTACTGAAGGATCGCAGGATTTTTTACCCTGGTCCAAAATACACTGAAATTGGTGAAGTGCCTATGTACGCTATGCACAAAGAGAATCTGGTCGGTTGTCAGTGGGTGGAGTCACCTGTCGGACGTCTCAGCGTTATGGCATCTGCTGGTGGCGTTGTCTCCGTCAAACGGACGAATACAGATAGCTTACAGGCTGAAGCCAATCCTGCTGAAAATACATCGATTGCTGTTCAACAGGCTATTAATAGTCATCTTGCTCAAGCCAGAGACGAGTTGGAGGCCTACTTTCGCAGAGAGTTGACCCGATTCACCGTGGCGCTGGCTCTTCGTGGTACCGACTTTCAGCATCAGGTGTGGAGTGCGTTACAACAGATTGGCTATGGCAAGTGCTGCTCCTATCAGGATATTGCCAGCAGCATCAGTCGGCCTAAAGCGGTCAGGGCCGTGGGGGCAGCCAATGGTGCCAACCCGGTTGCGATCATTGTGCCCTGCCACAGGGTGATCGGGAAAAACGGTAAGCTGACCGGTTATGCCTATGGGGTTGAGATGAAGAAGTATCTTCTGGATCTAGAGCAGGGCAATAGGCAATAGGCAATAGAAGGGGAGCGGAATAATCGGGGATTATGGCTGGCTTTTCACGGTTCAGGAAAAAGGCCAGCCAGTAAGGGTTGCTGTCAGAGCCAGCCGCCCAGGTCTTTCCAGCGGTTCACAATGTTGCAGAACAGCTCAGCGGTTTTTTCCGTATCGTAACGGGCTGAATGAGCCTCTGATTTATCAAAATCAATATCCGCTTCGGCACAGGCTTTGGCCAGCACCGTTTGTCCATAGGCCAGACCGGCCAGCGTAGCGGTGTCAAAGCAGGAGAACGGATGAAACGGATTCCGTTTAACCTCGCAGCGCTCAGCCGCAGCCATGACAAACCCCAGGTCGAACGACGCATTGTGTCCAACCAGTACCGCTCTGTTGCATCCCTGGCTTTTTACCGCCTTACGCACTGAACGGAAAATCTTGTTGATGGCATCCTCTTCCGCCATGGCAATCCGTAACGGGTGAAACGGGTTAATACCAATGAAATCGATAGCGGCCTGCTCAATATTGGCGCCTTCGAATGGCTTGATATGGTAGGACTCCGATGGGCCCGGGTGGATAAAACCGTGCTCATCCATTTCAATAACGGTGGCGGCAATTTCCAGCAGTGCATCTGTCGCGGCATTAAAGCCCCCGGTTTCCACATCGATTACCACGGGCAGAAAGCCGCGGAATCTGTTGGCCATGGAGTGGCTGTCATCGGCCCTCAAAGGCTTCTCCTTACTCTTTACTGTAAAAAATACCGCTGGTTGCAACCATTTTCATGGGGGCAGCAAAAGCGGGATTTTTCCGCCGCTCATGGCTGTGTAGCCCATGGCTATGATTTGAGGCGCCAGGATAAAGTTTCTCCGGCCCTCAGGGGCTTCACCCGGTTGTCACCGAAGGCAATGGAATCTGGCATGATCCAGTCTTCTTTCACCAGGGTAATGGTGTCCTGGTTTCTGGGCAGGCCATAGAAATCGGGGCCATTGAAACTGGCAAAGGCTTCCAGTTTATCCAGAGCGTCCATCATTTCAAAGGCCTCTGCATAGAGTTCAATGGCTGCTGGTGCGGTATAGCAGCCTGCGCAACCACAGGAAGACTCTTTGGCACCAATGGCATGGGGAGCAGAATCGGTTCCCAGGAAGAAACGACGATTGCCGTTTACTGCAGCCTGCAGCAGCGCTTGCTGATGCCGGTTTCTTTTGAGAATCGGCAGGCAGTAATAATGGGGTTTGATGCCACCAACCAGCATATGGTTGCGATTATACAACAAATGATGGGCGGTAATGGTAGCGCCCAGGTTTTCTCCCCCTTCACTGACGAACCGGGCAGCATCAGCCGTGGTGATGTGTTCCATGATGATCTTCAGGGTTGGGAAGCGTTCTACCAGTTTCACCAGGTGGCGGTCAATAAATGTCTTTTCCCGGTCAAAGATATCGATGTCGGCATCGGTAACTTCACCATGCACAAGCAATGGGAGACCGCACTCCGCCATGGCTTCCAAAGCACCGTAAATGTTCTCAAGATTGGTTACGCCGGAATCAGAATTGGTGGTTGCGCCAGCAGGGTAGAGTTTCAGTGCAACCACATCACCCCGGTTATGGGCATTCAGGATAGTTTGACGGGACGTTTTGTCGGTCAGATACAGCGTCATCAATGGTTGAAATGCCGAATCAGCAGATATCTGTTCGAGAATACGAGCCTTGTACTGGCTGGCCAGATCAGCATCCGTTACCGGTGGTACCAGGTTGGGCATAATGATCGCCCGGCCAAAGGTTCTGGCGGTGGCTGCCACCGTTTCAGTCAGAACATTGCCATCACGAAGGTGTAGGTGCCAGTCATCAGGGCGGGTAATGGTCAGTAATTGGCTCATTTTGGCAGGTACCTGTTCCGGTTATTTATGATTGAACCGGATGGGCATCCTAGCGAAAAAAAGGCAATGTTGATAGTGGGAGCCTGAGAAAAGATGCATAAAAGCATTGGTTTAACCCGTATTTTTGCCCTTTTGATGATATGATTCCCAAGCTTTATCTACACTAACCCCAGCTTTGGCCAGATAATGATGAAAGCCTCTTGGCGAAGCTTTATTAATGAATTATTATTCATTATATAAGAATATTTATTCTTTGCTGTCTACAGGTTCCTGTTGCGGCATGTCGTTGGAGTTGAGCAATGAAAAAAATCAATAAAGTCGTTCTGGCCTATTCCGGCGGCCTGGACACCTCAGTGATTGCAAAATGGCTGGAAGACACTTATCAGTGTGAAGTCGTCACCTTTACCGCGGACCTGGGGCAGGGGGAGGAGGTAGAGCCAGCCCGGGCCAAGGCGCAAGCCCTCGGCATTAAAGAGATCTACATTGATGATGTGCGCGAAGAGTTTGTCCGTGACTTTGTCTTTCCCATGTTCCGTGCCAATACCATTTACGAGGGCGAATACCTGCTGGGAACCTCCATCGCCAGGCCGCTTATTTCCAAGCGCCTGATTGAGATTGCCAATGAAACCGGCGCCGATGCCATCGCCCACGGTGCCACCGGTAAAGGGAATGACCAGGTGCGTTTCGAGCTGGGTGCTTATGCACTGAAGCCGGGTGTTCAGGTTATTGCGCCCTGGCGTGAGTGGGACCTGAATTCACGGGAAAAGCTGCTGGCTTACTGCGATGAGCACGGTATTGCGGTGGAGCGCAAGAAAGGCAAATCACCTTACTCCATGGATGCCAACCTGCTGCATATCTCCTATGAAGGCGGCATTCTGGAAGACCCATGGGCGGAGCCGGAAGAAGAGATGTGGCGCTGGTCGGTAGCGCCTGAATCCGCCCCGGATGTGCCGACCTATCTGAATCTGAGCTATCGCAAAGGGGATATTGTTGCCATTGATGGGGAAGCAATGACGCCAGCCCGGGTACTTGCCTACCTGAACCGGATTGGTGGCGAAAATGGCATTGGTCGTCTGGATATTGTTGAGAACCGCTATGTGGGCATGAAGTCCCGGGGTTGTTATGAAACCCCCGGAGGCACCATCATGCTCAAAGCGCACCGTGCCATTGAATCCATTACCCTGGACCGGGAAGTGGCCCACCTGAAAGATGAGTTGATGCCGCGCTATGCCAGGCTGATCTATAACGGCTACTGGTGGTCACCGGAGCGGGAAATGCTCCAGAAGATGATTGATGAAAGCCAGGAGCCGGTGAACGGTGAAGTTCGCCTGAAATTGTATAAGGGGAATGTCACGGTGGTTGGTAGATGTTCTGATGACTCGCTGTTTGATGAAAATATCGCGACCTTTGAGGACGATGCCGGTGCCTACAACCAGGGGGATGCTGAAGGCTTTATTAAATTGAATGCGCTGCGGTTAAGGATTGCGGCGAATAAAGGACGAAGATTAGACTGAAAATGGCAGGCCTGCAGTTCAGGATGCAGGCCATTCTCTATAATCGGCGTATGTCGTTCATCTGCTGCGTTGCTGTGCTTTCGGGCAGATTATCTTTGTTGAAATTCCAGGCTATAAGCTGTTTCTGCGCAATAGTATTTGTCAGTATTATTGTATTAATCCACACTTTACCAGGCTGTTCAGCCATATTGAGTAATCTGGACTGATCAAACCAGGTCAACAGTTTTTTTTCAACTAAACTACTCTGTGCAGAGTTCATCTTGCTCAGCCATTGGTTACGGTGTCAAAACTTATTTTGGCTGTTCAGGATGTAGCTATGCTTCTTTCACGGGCTTAATTTTTACCCTAATATCGTCGTTTAATGAATAAGATTTATAAATAATGTTCCGAACGTTTCATAAATTAAGGCAGACGACGGGAGATGCAATTTTCGTAGAATTATCTCTTGTTACTGATAGCACCACACCATCAAGGTCTCGCTATTCAGGTCGGGACGTATCAAGACAAGAACCCATTGCTCTCACTCTCCCACCCTTTGATACGTCTGGACCTTCTCCAGAGGTAGCTCCCTTAAAGAGAAAAGTGTCTCAAATTGAAGGTTCATTAGTGGATGAGAAATTAAAAACAAGACGACTGGGGCATGAAAATGAGCACCAACACAATTCGTCGATTAACACTTTAGAACAATTGAAGGCCTTTTGCCGGAAAAGCAACATCATCATCAAACCAACGTTAGATAAGCTGGTTCATTCATGCCCGAATGAGTCGAAAGTGCAACTGCTCTCTAAGCTGGGCATTTATTTTAGCCATTTGAACGGTACTGTTAAGAATACAGGTACGATTACCAGCATGCTATTGTGCGGAGAAGGAACCCAAAAAACAAAGAAAAAAATTAACCAGTTTTTGAGTACTGACGACTGTGATATCAAAGCAATTGCGCTTTCTCCGGTTGTTAAATCCATTTCTTCCATCTGTCATGGTAATGGCTTTCCCAAAGCCAGGGACGTGGATGCTCTGCTGAAGCTACCGAGCCTCCAGAAGGATGGTCAGCTTGACCGGAAACGACTGAGTTCTATTTCTTCCATCAATCATGGTAAAGGCGTTCCCAAAATCCTGGACACACTGCTGAAAGGACAGGAACCAATTGAACTCGAAGGAGGGAAACCTGAGAATGATGAACCTTTTTCTATATTCAGAGTCTAATTTTATTAGGTTGTCCGAGAATAGCGCCCGTCAAAGAGGCTGTCTGAGAATAGCGCCCGTCTAGGCAACCCCGTAGCGAGGACGGCAGAAAATTGAGGATAAAAATTCGGCTTTGTGAGGTGAATAGCGGGGCTAT
>NZ_JAHHPM010000432.1 GCF_024606345.1 Endozoicomonas sp. YOMI1 | reverse complement strand
AGGAGTTTGCCCAGACGCCGGTTTAACGAAGGGTTGTGAAAGCAGTCTGTAGCCCGCAAGTCGCCCCCCAGGGAATCAGACTCGGCCAGAACAACGCTGGATTTATGATAGGAATTGAACTAAGAATTGAAATTTTGGTGTGTAGAGTTAAGTACAAATTTCTAACCAGTTTAAGCTGGATGGAATGTTTGATTCTAAGGTTTTCCTGATATTGCATCGAATCGACATGGAGCAAGGCATGATCAGAGGCGAAATTGTTAATCCACCCGTTCAAATTAAAGCACAGGAAAGTGTTGAAGAAGCTACCCCCCGTCATGGTCCACAGAGACATAATGCCGTTCCTTATCTGGAAATTGATGGCGATGGAACACATGAACAACAAACTGTTGGTCTTTCGATTCGTACCATTACTGATTTGAACTCCCGTTTAAACCGCTTTGAAAATACTTCGTCGGCTACTGTCATGCACGGCCAAGGGGTTCCTGAGGCAGGTGGGCACAATGGACAAGATAACCCTCCCACACAACAGATTGCCCCTCGCAAGCCATATCCAGGTGTTCCTAAGGAAAAAGAATTCAAAATGAATAATAATCCCCCGGGCAATTACTGTGCGAGATATGCCAATATACCGAAGGAGTTTGAACCTGAAACTGTCCGGATTGGCAACCAGGAATTGATAACGCTGGATCAACCCTTCGTTGATCCAATCATTGCTGCAGGCAGGGGCTTTGCGGAGTTGTTTAACTTCAGTTTTCTGGCTGATTTTTTAAGCAAAAACGACAAAATCGAATACATTGTTGATGTTGGCTGTAATGGCGGAGATTTTTCCCTGACAATGCAAAACTATCTCAGGGAGCAAGGATTCCAAATTAAAGTGATTCCTGTGGAGGTATTCAATTTTTATGACGGTCTTGATGACGACATCAGGCGATTCCCCATCAACATACTCCCGGCCCAGGAAATTGCGGATGCTTCACCTTCAACCACTTTATTTACCGCCATCCGCCCAAATACAGGCTCCGCCTCAGAAGCAAGAGCATTGAGCAGGGAGATTGCACAGGGCATTACTGACTTTAACCTCACCACATTGATAAAAAACAATCCAGACTGTTTTGTACTGACCGCCCAAGGTCCGTGTGATTCCTCACCCCAGGATTATATTCCCCCGGAACTGGTTCACACAAAACATTACACGGTATTTGCCGATCCCTTTTCGCCCAGGGATCATGTGCCAATGGATCTTCGCCAGGTAAGAGCCGTCGAATTGAACGCAGAAAACAGTGATATTTATCGGTTAAACCAGTTGCTGGCAAAACTGCCTGAACAGCGGGATAGTTATCTGGCTTTGATCGCTGCAATTAAGGATAAATTACAACCGGAAATGCTCCGAGAGCCTGAGCAATGTTGGCCAGACATTATCTTCAGGATATATCTTGAAAAAATGTTACGTAAGGAGTGGGGTGGGGATGTCTTCATTTACGAAAACATAAAATCTGACTTGGAAAACAATGGCTTTGGAATGGATTGCTGGCATATATACCGTCAGGATGTCAAAGCCTCAGAATTTGAGTTAGCGAGTCCACCAATAAGAAGTCAGCCTGAACCTGAAAAGGCTGCATCCCAGGGCTTTTTCTGTAAAATCCTCTGATCAGGATTTTTACCTTCCGAGTGCGTTTTTGTGAAAGTCAAAGTTGAGCAGTCAAATACTGAGTTTTATAAGTAGTTGGCCACGCCATCAATAAGCAAACCACATTAGCGAGAACGCTTTTTCGGATGAGGGCTGAAACGTTTGGCACTGCCTTTCACTTTCCTGGCCTGCATTTCGTTCTTTTTCAGCCGATCCTGCGGCTTTTTGTGGAAGGCGGGTGCGGGTGACAGGTCAACCAGCGCGGCAAGCGCGTCGATATCCTGTTTTTCCAGCTCTTGAAACTGCCCCTGGCGCAGGTGATCAGGAATGATCATGCTGCCAAAACGGACCCGCTTCAAACGGCTGACTTTCAGATCCTGGGATTCCCAGAGACGACGGACTTCACGGTTACGGCCTTCAAGAATGCAGACGTGAAACCAATGGTTAATGCCAGTACCACCGGAGTCCACAATATCGGTAAATCGAGCCATTCCGTCTTCCAGCTCGACACCTTCAAACAGGTTTTTCACTTTCTGCTGGGTGATGTCACCCATGACCCGTACGGCATACTCCCGCTCAATGGAGTGGGAGGGGTGCATCAGACGGCTGGCCAGTTCTCCATCGTTAGTAAACAGCAGCAGACCGGAGGTATTGAGGTCCAGACGGCCGATGGAGATCCAGCGCTCGCCCTTCAGTTTAGGGAGTTTGTCGAATACCGTTGGACGGCCTTCCTTATCAGAACGGCTGCAGATTTCGCCTTCAGGTTTGTTATAAGCAATGACACGGCGAATACCGGAGGCATAGGTGTCCAGCTTAATAACCCGGCCGTCCACGGCAATAACGTCGGCCAGGGTTGCCCGGTCACCCAGGCTGGCTTTGACACCGTTGACACTGATGCGTCCTTCGGTGATCCAGCGCTCCATCTCACGGCGTGAGCCAAGGCCAGCGCCCGCCAGGATCTTTTGCAGTTTTTCGCCCTGCGGAGGGAGTGTAGTTTCTGTGGTCATGGGATATCGGCGGGGTCTCCGCCCGGAATTTAATTTAACAAGAAGGAAAGCAGTATAACGGCAGGTTCGGGTACAAACAATCCGGTTGAGCCGCAGTGAAATAGAGTAATGAGTATTAAACAGGTTAAAAGAGAAGAGAAATAGAAACAGCTTGTTTCACATCCAGCATGCATATTCCCAGGTAAAGCGTGGTTGTCGCAAAACTTTGCTTGCAGAACATTCTGCATGACAATAAAAAAGTGACCCCGGATCAGGTTATTCAGGAATTCAACCGGAAACCAGATCAAAACAACAAGTACAAATTAGCGATAGCTCGCTTTACGTCGGAATGTTGCCTGAGGGATCTGCCACTGACTGGCCAGGCGGTCACACTGGATGCGGTGGTTAAAGATTTTCCGGGCAGTTGAAATAAAAAGCAACGAACGCA
>NZ_JAHHPM010000431.1 GCF_024606345.1 Endozoicomonas sp. YOMI1 | reverse complement strand
ATCTCAGCCACGTTTGTGGCACTCCAATACACCGTTTACACGGCGCACTTATATCCCCGCCCGATTGGGCGAGGGTTTACGACGATTTTGCTAATTTATTTAAGCTAACTGGCGTTTCATGCAATACCTTAAGCTGGGCAATACAGATGATCTCAAGCGTCAGCACGGAGAATGACCATTCAGAGGAAATGGCAGCTGATGCCAAACAGGCAAAAAAACTATTGCCAGCTTCAACAGGTAGTGCACGTAGCGTATGTGAACAACAAGCGATTAGGTCGTCTATTATGTTGCAGACACTGTGTATAGAACAACATCAGTAATGGCAGGAGGGTGACCATGGCTCTTATTTCACCTGATTTTACCTTTTCACATCAGCGATTGACCGATATTGACCTGAACGCTTTTGCGCCTTATTTTGCCAATCTTCCCGCTGACCCTTATGTCAATGGTGACTACCGTTTTCGCCGCTACTCCCGGTTTACCGGGCCTGCAGAGTGCCTGGAAAGATTACCCCACGATGACTTTGTCCAGTCCCGTTCGGTCAATTACCTCAGTGGCGACATCCTGCGGGAGTTTGCTGAAATTGAACCAGCCTTGACGGAGCTGCCGGAATTTCAGTCCCTGTTCAGGCAGGTAAACGGTTTTTTCGGTCTTAATCCGGCGCGTACCGTTTATGGCGTGCATCAAATCCGGATCACCTGCTCTGGCGCTGATCACGGCTTGCCGGTGCCGGAGGGCATTCACCAGGACGGCTTCGACCTGATCGCCATTCTGTGCGTTGCCCGCAAAAACGTCGAGGGTGCAGATACCGGAATTTTTTATCATCCGGAACAAAAACCTGCCTATAATTCTACGCTGTTGCCCGCGGATATTGTTTACTGTAATGATCGACGGGTCTATCACTATACCTCTGCTATTCAGGTCAGCAGTGGCGAGGTCTCCGGGCATCGGGATGTTTTCGTTATTACGGTAAGCCTGGAGGATGAACAGTGGAAAAACAACATACTTCAACCAACCTCCAGCGTATCCGACAGCAATTTCCAGCCCTTGAGCGGCTCGAAGGAAACCACCGGGCAGTCTATTCTGATGCCCCGGGAGGTACCCAGGTTCCTATATCGGTGATCAATGCCATGTCGGATTACCAGCAAACGGGTACCGCCAATCTGGGTGGTTTTTTTGCCACCAGTGAAGAAACCATGGCACTGCTGGAGCAGGCCAGGGAGGCCGCAGGGCAGTTATTAAATGCCCCTGTTGACAGCATTGCCTTCGGTGCCAATATGACCTCCCTGACCCTGGCACTGAGCAGAGCCATAGCCAGAACCTGGCAAAAGGGTGATGAGATTATTGTTTCATCGCTGGACCATGACGCCAATATCACCCCCTGGGTGCTGGCGGCAGAAGAACGGGGATGTACGATCCGGACGATGGATTTTACCACCAGTCAAAATCTCAGCGTCACTGAGCTTGAGCGCCTGCTGTCCGGCCGAACACGGCTGGTGGCATTTACCCTGGCCTCTAATGTAACCGGCAGCATCACCCCGGCATCAGAACTGATCAAGGCCGCACATTCCGTGAATGCCCTGGTCCATGTTGACGCCGTTCACTACACCGCCCACCGGTTACCGGATGTGCAGGCCCTTGGTGCCGATTTCCTGGCCTGTTCGGCCTACAAGTTCTGCGGTCCTTATCTGGGGGTGCAGTATGGTCGGCCGGAACTGTTGGTCAGCCTGAAGCCTTATAAAGTCCGGGCAGCAAATGACCAGCCACCCTGGTGCTGGGAGACTGGAACACAGAACTTTACCGCGATTTCCGGATTGCTGGCCTGTATTAAATACCATGGCTGGCTCACCGGTTCAGACCATGACCGCAAGGGATTGCAGGCGTCGGCAAACTGGATCGAGGAACACGAACAACAGTTGTCGCAACGGTTTCTCGACGGTCTCAAGCACATGGCCGGGTTCACCTTGTACGGCTCGGATACCACGGTTAACCGAACCCCCACGTTTGCTTTGGCCCACCATCGACAATCCTCGGCCAGGCTGGCACAACTGCTGGCCCGGCACGGTATCTATTCCTGGTCCGGCCATTTTTATGCACTGGACCTGCTTGACCGGCTCAACCTTCAGGAGCGGGATGGGTTACTGCGCATAGGCTTTGTCCACTACCATACGCTGGAAGAGATAGACAGGGTCCTTAACGTTCTGGAAGATATTGCTGCGTGATTTACCAGATGATGCATCAGCAGTGGCCCTATTTTGCAAGACACCTGTCCTTTATACCCTGCCTCGCCATAGGAACGCCCAGATACGCTGAGCCCGCAACAAAACGTCAACAGCAGTTGGGGAAAAACATCCCAATTGAGAGGCATTCTGAAGTAAAATATCGGGAAATCCATCTTTCCATCCATGGAACTGCTTTCTCATAAACAATGTTAGGCAGATTCCCGTCAATGGCCATTCTCTATGAGTAAAAAGAGCCGTCGCATCCAGGAAGCCTGGGACGATGAAGAAACCGAAGAAATCATCTATGTCAGCAAATCTGAGCTGAAGCGGGACATGGAGGAACTTAAGAACATGGGTACCCGGCTGATGGAACTTAAACCGGCATTGCTGGATAAGTTGCCTCTGCATGATCGCCTGCGTGCAGCATTGGATGAGAGCAAACGCATCAAAAGCAACAATGCAAGAAAGCGCCATCTGGGCTTTATTGGCAAACTGATGGCTGACCAGGACATCGAGCCGATAATGGCGCTTCTTAACCAGCTGGATTCCTCCAGTGAAGATTACAACCGCCGGTTTCATCAATTGGAGCGGTGGCGTGACCAGCTTATCCATGACGATGACAGTCACACTGTATTAACTGAATATCTGAAGCACTACCCTGAAGCTGACCACCAGCATATCCGTCAGCTGGTCCGTAATGCCCGGAAAGAAGCGTCTCAGGATAAGCCCCCGGCGGCGGCACGAAAGCTGTTCAAATACCTGAGAGAAGTGGACGAGCTTTAAGGATCACCATAACAGGCTGAACCAGCCTGCCCCCCTATCCTTTTGTAAGTCGGGATTTCTCCGGTCACCACCGGGACTTCAAAAGTCATACTGCCTGGTGCAAAAAAGCGCCAATACCCATGCAACCCACACCCTCGTTCCCACGCTCTGCGTGGGATTGCGTACCGGAGCTTGCAGGATGTGAAACAACCTGTTTTTGTCAGGAACCGTGGGGTTTTAATGGGGGTTTTGCATTAACAGCGAGTTTCGGGTATGCATTCCCACGGAGGACCCTGGAAACTAGGAGGCTGTCCGAGAATAGCGCCCGTCTAGGCGACCCCGTAGCGAGGACGACA
>NZ_JAHHPM010000430.1 GCF_024606345.1 Endozoicomonas sp. YOMI1 | reverse complement strand
TCCCTTAGAGCGGCAAAGGACAAGCGAGATCGGGAGCACGTTTATGAAATATCCGGGTTAGCTCTCGTCCAAAAATTCAAGTCTGCTTCAGCCCTTAGTCAATTTGCTGGTTGCATAACAGTCTGGAGCTTTAAAGAGCCTTCATTTAATAGCCCTCTGAGCCACTGCAGTGAGGGCGATGCGCTTCTGATGGAGTACCAGTAAAGATAGGCACTGACAGAGGGCAATTCATAGGGCAGTGGAAGAATTTGCAGTCCCATATCCTTAGACAATTGTTGAGTGTAATCCTGCGGCAGGGTCAGCAATAAGTCTGAGCAGGAAGCAACCTGACAGCCTACCTGGTAGTCCCTCAAACGAAGGGCAATTGAGCGTCGTTTTTCCAGGCTGGCTAATTGCTGATCTTCATAACCAGGCCCTTCCCGGCGCGATGACACCAAAATATGTTTCTCATTCAAATACTCATCCATGGTCAGCTGTTTGGTTATCCGGCTGTGATTTTTTCGTGCAACGACAACCATCGGTGTTTTCTGCAGCAAAGTAAATTCGATTTGGCTGCCCACCGGCAGAAGCACGTCAATGGCAAGGTCGATGCTACCTGCTCTTAACTCCTTTTCCACATGATGGCGATCAAGTTTAACACTATGGATAGAGATGTCTGGAGCCTGCTGTTGTAATGCCATCATTAATGGCGGCAGCACAACGGTTTCCATTGCCTTATGAATGGCCAAAGTAAATGACAACTTGCTGGTGACCGGGACAAAGCCATCTCTCGGTGCCAGCACACGCTCCAGGTCGCCAAGGACAGTGCGCAATTCCGGTAAAATTTCCCGGGTATATGAAGAAGGTTGAAGGCCCCGACCTTCACGGATAAACAGTGGATCATCCAATTGTTCCCGAAGCCGGTTTAAGGCGTGGCTGACCGCGGGTTGGGTAAGGTTTAGTCGTCCTGCGGCACCGGTAATTGAGCCGGCAACGGCAATGGCTTCGAGCACTCTCAGAAGATTAAGGTCAAGTCTTGATATATGCATGATATTTATAGTTATTCATCAAAACTATTCATTTGATCGTGATTATCATCTACAGCAGGATAGAGGGCAATACCAATAACAACGAGAACGACTTTCATGGATTTTTTCCATTCCGCCAAAGCGCATGATTTTCTGCAGCGCACTCAGGCATTAATGAACGACAAAGTACTGCCTGCAGAAGAAGCGTATTATCAGGCGCTGTCCACTTCCGCAGATCACTCAGAATGGCAGCAACCGGAAATCGTTGAAGAGTTAAAAAGACAGGCTCGCAGTGAAGGGCTTTGGAATATGTTTCTGCCCTGTGATAAATGGGGTGCAGGTCTTGCCAATACTGAGTATGCACCTATTGCCGAGGCCACCGGCTGGAGCTTGATGGCGCCGGAGGTCTTTAACTGTAATGCGCCGGATACCGGCAATGCCGAAGTGCTCTGGAAATACGGCAGTGAGGAGCAAAAAGAGCAATGGCTTAAACCGTTGCTGGCCGGGGAAATTCGTTCCGCTTTCTGTATGACCGAGCCAGAGGTTGCCTCAAGTGATGCAACCAATATGGGCGCCACCTGTATCATTGAGGGTGATGAGATAGTATTGAATGGTCGTAAGTGGTGGAGCAGTGGTATTGGTCACCCTAATTGCAAGTTCGTTATCTTTATGGGCATTTCGAACCCTGATGCAGATCGTCATCACCGTCATGCTATGGTGCTGGTTCCTTTGGATACGCCCGGTATAAAAATCGAGCGCATGTTAAGTGTAATGGGTGACTACGATGCGCCATTTGGTCATGGTGAAGTGTCGTTTACTGATGTACGGTTACCTCTGTCTGCCTTTATTGGTGGCCCGGGTCGGGGGTTTGAAATTGCCCAGGGACGTCTCGGGCCAGGTCGTATCCATCATTGTATGCGTTTGATTGGCTCTGCGGAAAAAGCACTCAAGCTGTTGTGTGAAAGAGGCTTGAGCCGCAAGGCGTTTGGTAAGCCTTTGGTGAAGCTGAATGGCAATCCTGATGTGATTGCCAATGCTCGCATCGGTATTGAACAAGCCCGGTTGCTAACTCTGAAAGCGGCATGGTTAATGGATACAAAAGGCATTATGGGCGCAATGAGCGAAGTGTCCCAGATCAAGGTGGTCGCACCCAACGTTGCCCAGCAGGTGGTTGATGCGGCTATTCAGATGCACGGTGGTGGTGGTCTTTCTGATGATTTTCCGTTAACCCGCATGCTGGCAATGGCAAGGGTACTGCGTTTAGCGGATGGTCCAGATGAAGTTCATCGTGGGTTGATTGCCAAGTTTGAACTGATGAAGTATCGCGGCTTTTCATCACATGATGATAACAAGAATAAAAAATAAATAGGATCAAGGCATGCCGTCTGTAAAAACAATAATTGTGACTGGTGGTGCCAGTGGCCTTGGCCGTGCAACTTGTGAGCGTTTTGCCCGTGCAGGTTATTCGGTCTGTGTCGCTGATATCAATCAGGAACGGGGTGATGAAACTGTCGAAGTTCTGAAAGCTTTGGGTGTTGATGCCTATTACACCAGCTGTAATGTCACCAATGATCAGGATGTAGAAGCCATGATTGCCAGCGCCGTGCAGCGCTGGGGCAAAATCGATGTTCTGGTTAATAATGCCGGTGTAGCAACCGGCGGTCGTATCGAAACCTCCTCCATGGAAGAATGGCAGTGGGTATTGGATATTAATCTGCTGGGTGTTGTCAGAGGTTGTAAAACTATTGCGCCGTTGTTTAAGAGACAGCGCTCCGGCCATATTGTCAACATTGCCTCACTGGCTGGTTTGGTGAATGCACCATTGATGTCCAGTTATAACGCCACCAAAAGCGCCGTTGTTGGCCTGTCAGAAACCATCAGGATCGAGTTGGAACCTTTTGGAATTCATACGTCAGTGGTTTGCCCGGGATTTTTTCAGACCAATCTTGCCGAGTCTTTTCGATCCGGTGATGCTGAAATGAAAAAGGTGGTGGATAAGCTACTGGCCAGTTCCAACATCACCGCTGAAGATGTGGCAAATGATATCTTCAATGCGGTTCAGAATAAGACATTTTATGTGTTGCCCCATCGCGAGGGGCGTACACTTTGGCGAATCAAGCGTCACCTGCCATCGCTGTTCAAAGCACTGGTGAGCAAAGGATATAAGAAGAATTTAAAAAAACAGGGTGTCAAGCTATGACCACTGAAAGTGCAGGATTTGTTGACCAGCCGGGAACGGTTCGATCCGGAGAGGAATTGGATAAAGCGGCACTGAATGCCTATCTGAACAGGATGTTTCCTGATATTGCCGGTGATCTTAAGGTTCAACAATACCCCGGCGGTGCTTCCAATCTGACTTACCTGGTTTCCAGGGGTGAGAAGGAATGGATTCTCAGACGCCCGCCTTTTGGTGTGAAAGCAGCTTCTGCCCACGATATGAGTCGTGAGTATCGTGTGATGTCTGCTTTGCAGGATCATTACCCGGTGCCCGAAATGGTGGCTTTTTGTGAAGAACAGAGTGTTCTGGGGTGTGATTTCTACTTGATGGAGCGCCTGAATGGCATTATTCCACGCAATAACCTGCCAAAAGGGATGGCGCTATCTGAGCAGGAAGTACGACAGTTGTGTATCAATGTTCTGCAGAAGTTCAGTGAATTGCACAACATCGATATTGAGAAAGCCGGTCTGACCAGTCTGGGTAAAGGGTCTGGATACGTACAACGTCAGATCGACGGTTGGAGTGGCCGTTATCGTAAGGCGATAACCGACAATGTACCCGACTTCGAACAAGTGATGAGCTGGCTCGACAGTAAGCAGCCTGAAGATGTTGGCACATGCCTGATTCACAATGATTTCCGTTTCGATAATGTGGTCTTGAACCCGGACAACCCAACTGAAGTTATTGGTGTGTTGGACTGGGAGATGTGCACTCTGGGTGACCCATTGATGGATCTGGGTAATAGCCTTGCATACTGGATTGAAGCGGATGATGAGCCGCAAATGCAAATGTTCCGACGTCAGCCAACGAACATTGCGGGTATGCTGACGCGCAAAGAAGTGGTCCATTGGTACTGTGAGCAGAATAATATTGAATTGAAGACGTTTGATTTCTACGAAGTTTATGGTTTGTTCCGGCTGGCAGTGATTATGCAGCAGATATACTACCGCTTTCATCATGGCCAGACCAGGGATCAACGTTTTGCCATGTTTCCTGTGGCGATAGCGTATCTGGAGCAACGTTGCCTGCGGTTGATCAGCCAATTCTAGTGCATCATTTCAATGAGTTTGATGTGTACAATCTCCGTTCACCCTGAGCGTGACTCCGCTCAGGATGCGCGGTCGAAGGGTGATTGGCACAGTCTTTATTCAGGGTATGGAGTTTACGCCCTTC
>NZ_JAHHPM010000046.1 GCF_024606345.1 Endozoicomonas sp. YOMI1 | reverse complement strand
CGAACCGGTCTAAATGGAGTTGCAGTCCACTGCATAACCGCTTTGCTAACTCGCCCTTCTTTTAAAGAAAAAAGTTGGATGGTGCCCGAGGCCGGACTCGAACCGGCACGATCTTGCGATCGAGGGATTTTAAGTCCCCAGTACAAACTATAAATATCAACAAGTTACAAACACAACACCCTACATTTGACACGAATTTGACACAAACCGACCCCCTGCCCTGCATCCAAGCAAAGATTTTTTTATAGCTCCGGGAGATTAGAAGTGGCTGCGTCCTGGGATGCTTTGCGCGTGTTGAAGTACTTCATTGTGGTGGCAAGCGAAGAATGATCAGCCAGCTGCTGAACGTCTGTCGGCTTGGTGCCATGGTTTAACAGATGAGTGATCATCGTTGCACGAAAGGCATGATGGAAAGGCTTGATGCGCGGCAGGCCCAGCTCTTTGAACAGATCCGCTGCATAATGGGAAATATTGCTTTTGTCTTTGTGCCACTGGCTACCGTCGCCTTTATCAAGGAACCACTTTTCACGGGGTGAACGCCTGGCCAGATCCTGCTGCAGGAATTTGAACAACGTGTCATTGATCGGCTTATTTGGAAACTTCATTTTCTTGGGTACCCAGCCAAGCTCTTTCACTTCCTGAATCCGGATTACCCTGCGTTTCATATCAATGGCCGATAAAGGCAAAGACCATATTGCGCCCAAGCGAAGAATGGTCTGGGATGCCACCATAAAAGCACGCAGCATATTCTGAGCTGCACAGATATCTTTTGGCCGTGTGTACTCTGCCAGTCTCTTTTCCAGCAGCTGGCGAGCCCGGGTAAGATCCGCCATCTCGTAAGTGTCCATATCCTTATCCGGCACGCTGGCTTTTTTCAGCTTGTAATATCGTTCGATATATTCAGAGTCAGCAGCCCACACCAGAAAGGCCGAAAAATGGCGCATGTGTTTATTCTGGGTAGCAGGCGACAGCGGCTCCCTGGAATGCTTGTCTTTTGGCCTAACAGAAAGGAATTGGTAAAACTGAATATTACGCTCCCGGTCAAACTCCCTGAGCGGGTGATCTTCCACCGCTTCAAGATACAGCCTGACTGACCGGGTATAATTGCTGATGGTATCTGCCGACATACTCGTTGCTTTCAGCTCTTTTTCCCAAAGCTCCAAGGCAGCTGAGACAGACAGTTTTTTCTTGGCTCGTTGCTTTTCTTCTTTCTCCCGCTGCTGCTTGATCTGCTTATTACGCAGCTCACGCTCAACCTTGAGATAACGGTCCCAAACATGAGCCTTGAGTTTTTCGGGGGAAAGGTGATCAACATCCGAAGCATCGCACAGCTTTCTGCGGATGCCCCGGCGACTGGCGACAAAACCCACTTCGGGGTCGTGTGGAAACTCTCCTATATAATTCTCTGATTTCGGATCATAAAAATACAACGCCCGGGCCATAACTAACGACCACCACCCACCCAGGCGACACGACCAACCACGCTCACTTCTGCTTCTGGCAATGTGTAATCTTCATAGGCTTCATTATCAGAAATAACTTTCACCTGGCCACCGGGCAAAAACTGCAACCGTCTGACCATGGTGTCCTGGTTAATGGTGATCAGGTAAACATCGTCTCCTCTCTGACGGGTAAGATCCACAAGCACTAAGCTGCCGTTGTAGATCCCACGGTTAATCATGGCGTCGCTGGTATTGGTATACATCAGGCAATCATCTTCTTTCAGGCGCAACACCTTCTCCAGATAATCCCGTTCAAACTTAACCGGGCCTGAATCTTCACTGTGATCATGGAAGGCAATATCAATATAAGGCTTTGTTTCCAGGGGCTCGCCCTCCCCGGTCATCAGCCAGTTCAGGCCCACATCGCAAAAGTTGGCAATCTTAACCATACGGCTAACAGTGGGTTCATTGGTTTCATTGATATACCGGCTTAACTGAGCACGGCTGATGCCGGAATGAACCACCAGGTCAGACACCTGCTTTTTATTTTTCTTGGCAAACTCCACCGCAAAATTGATCCGGTCTCCAAGACGCTCACTGTCACCCATAAAAACGACCATTGCATGCCCCTGTATTTTTCTCTTGATGTGTTACGCATACGATATTAGTATTACGTATAAGTAATGAATAGTGCATTTAAGTGCATCATGTAGCACTAAATCGCTTAAACGTTAGTCTAGAGCACGCAAAGGTACGTTTCAATGATTGATACCGCAAAAGACAAGCTATTTAACCAGAAGGCGCTCTGCGAACTTCTGAGCATCCACCGCAACACCCTGTTACGGAAACGCAAGGAAGGGTTGATCCCTGAGCCCATCGTTATCATGGGTCAGGAAATGTGGCCAAGCTCCCTGATCAACCGCTGGATCATCCAGCAAAACCCTGCCCTGCTGGACCAGGTAAAACCCATTGAACCGGCAGGACTGGATAAAGCCCTGGCCGCCCGTCAAGCACACAAAGAACAAACCGCATAAGAGGCCGCCATGTATTCACAGGAGATACAGGAAGCCGAAATCGTTGACGCCCTGCTCAACGATCGCCGGTTTGACTTTAAGGACAAAGGCGAATACCTGCGCAAAGGCATCTGTCCGTCCTGCAACAAGAAGGAACTGTTTGTTCGCAAGCGCCAGCCATGGCAGGTGAAATGCTCACGGGAAGGAAATTGCCAGTATGAAGAAACCACCAGAAACCTGTTGCCAGAGCTGTTCACAAACTACAGCAAGCGATTTCCAAAAACTCAGAAAAACCCCAACGCTACGGCTGATGCTTACCTCGCCCACAACCGGCAATTTGATCTGGGAAAAATCAAGGGAAGCTACCAGCAAGAAGCCTGGAGAGACCCGGGCACCGGAGAGTTCTGCGACACCATCCGGTTCTATCTCGACGACAAGAAAACCCGCTATTGGGAACGATTGATCGACAAGTCAAAAAGCAATGGCCAGAGGGCAAACTTTGCAGGCCTGCGCAAGGAAGACGGCTCGGTCTATCGAGGCGATGTCTGGATGCCTGCCGGAATGAAGATCAACCGGGGTGACCATATCTGGATAGTGGAAGGCATCTTTCACGCCATCGCCCTGATACACGCCGGTAAAAAAGCCGTAGCGGCATTCAGCTGCAACAACTTTCCAGAAAACCTGATCAAGCAGTATCAGAAAAAAGATGTGACCTGGGTAATCGCCCTGGACAACGAACCCGCAGGACGCAGGTACACCAAAAAGCACATCGAAAAACTGAGGGTCATGAATGAGGCCTGTTCCGTTGCCCTGGCACCACCGGAAAAAGATTCAGGCGACTGGGATGATCTGTACCGGGCCAACAAACTTAACGACAAGTTTTTTGAGCTTTGTTTCTATCGTGGCCAGTTGTTTATGTCCAGCTCCCCAGAGGAAAAGGCGTACTACTACTATCTGCACAACAAGCGGGCTCAGTTTGTTCTGGACTACGCCAACGCCATCTATGCCTTCAAGAAAGGCACCGATGTTGAAAAGGCGCTATCTGGAGAAAAGTCTGGTGAAGAAAGCGACCCGATAGACATCAACTCCAACGAAGGCAAAGAGCTGTTTATCAAGTATGTGGAGATCGACCGCATCAGCAACTGCACACCGGAATTTCTCTATCAGCAGGTAGACGACATTCTGGGCGAGCGTAAGTACGTTTTTCATTTGGACTACTACAACGGAGCCCCCAGTGAACTGGTGGAGTTTGACGGCAGTAATCTGGAAAGCCCCAGCTCATTTAATAAGGCACTGCTGAACAATACCCACGGTGGCACCTTTGACGGCAATGCACGACAGCTGAAGAACCTGCGGGATGGCTGGCTAAACCGCAAGATCAAGCGTGTCGGCTCCCTGCCCTTTATCGGTTATGACAAGGAAGTGAATGCCTGGGTCTTTCAGGACCATGCCTATCACGGCGGCCAGCGTATCGACCTGAACAAACAAGGCTACTTTGACCTGCCCAAAACCGGCATCAAGACCAGCCTGAAATCCATTCGTATCCATACCGGGGGCGAACATAAGCCGGAATGGATACTGGATTACCTAACTGCATTCCACTGGCAAGGCTTGAGCCTGCTGGCGTTTTACCTCGGCTCCCTGTTTGTGCAGCAAATCCGCAAGCAGCAGAAAAGCTGGCCATTTATGGAATTCACTGGTGAACCCGGTGCTGGTAAATCCACAGCACTGGAATTCTGCTGGGCATTGCTGGGCCGTGAAGACTATGAAGGTTTCGACTTGAACGACGCCACACCGGCAGGCCTGCGCCGCACGTTTAACTCCGTATCCAATATGCCGGTGGTGTTGATCGAATCCGACCGTAATGCACCGGACTACAAAGACACCGCAAAAAAAGGTGGCGTCAACTTTGACCAGATGAAAAAACTCTATAACGGACGTGGCACAGGTACCCTGGGTGTTGCCCGAAGAAATAACGAAGTAGAGGAACACCTGTTTCAGGGCTCCCTGGTTTTCTCCCAGAATGCCGAGGTGGACGGTTCCGAAGCACTGATGCAGCGTATCGTGCACTGCCACGCCGACAAAAAACACCACAAGCCAGGCACCAAAGATATTGCCGAACGTCTGGCCGCCATGGATGTAAAAGAGCTATCCGGATTTCTGGATGAAGCCCTGAAAAATGAAAACAAGATTCTGGATGTGTACTTCAAAAAGTTTGCCGAGTGTCGCCAGCGTTTCACCGATAACGGCTCTCTGAAAGTTGAGCGTGTCGTGAAGTGCTATGCCCAGATCGCCGCAGCCGGTTATGCCCTGCCCGTTCTTTTCCCGGATCTGACCCAGCAGCATTGTGAAATGCTGGAGAGCTATCTGTTCCAGCGTGCCCATATTCGTGAAGAGCGCCTGGCGGATGATCACCCATTAGTGCAGGCCTTCTGGGACCAGTACGAATACATGAACGACACCGGCTACAAAGACAGCGCGGAAGAAGGCATTTACGGCGAATACCTGAACCACAGCAAAAACGAAAACGAGATTGCCATCAATTTCAACCACTACCGCAAGATTGCGGAGATTCACCGGCAGGACCGTCTGGACATTAATGCCCTGCAGAAGCTGCTGACCAACTCTCACCGCTACGCATTCAAGGTCAAACATGCAGCAGTAGACAGTCGGCTGATGAAGAAAACCGTGAAGTGCTGGGTATTTAAGAAGGAAAGAAAACGATGAATTACCACATATCTATGTGTGCGTGCGCAGGTATTAGCGGCAACTTTTCAAACTTCAGGGGGGGCGTCGGAAAATGGTAATTTTGGTAATCGGCTTTAACGAAATAGCCTACAGGCCACGAATTACGGGGGCTAGAGAGAAATCGTAAAATGGTAATTTTTTGGTAATTTCATGGTAATTCAATTACCACCAGAGATTACCATTTGATTACTTTTGACTGTTTTAAAAAAGCTTTTAAAAACAAACACCTAACCAAACGATTACCATATGATTACCATGAAATTACCATTTTGTATTTTCGCTACAGCCCAGTAAACACGGGGCATACAGCGCTGTTCAGGAATACCGATTACCAAAATTACCATTTTCCGACAGCGATCCCAGAAATATAAAACCGAGAGAGACCAGGGAGAACCCAACCAATGAGCAAAACCACGTTACCCATACCGCCACTGGAGGCGCATAAACGGGACTGTCTGGCTCGTTACTACCTGGACAACAAAAGCCGGGACGAGATTGCCCAATGGCTGGAGCGCATTACCGTTGCAGATTATCGGGAAGATATGCGGGAACGGCTGAACACACAGATCAACCGTTTAAAGCAATGCCGGAAAGAGATCGCCAGCGCCGACCCGGTCACCTGGCACTGGATGACCGATCAATGGACGGTGCGGGAATTGGAACACTGCCTGCAGTCTGCCCGGCTCGATGCCCATGGTCAGACGGCGTTAAAAATCATCATCGAAAGAAAGAAGGAGAAAGCCCAATGATTAAAGCCAAAGAGGTACAGCCATGAAACAGAACAGCCTGATCCCTGCCGAATGCAGCTGGCACGGCGGGATGACCACCGAAACCATGCGGGCCACTGCCCACTGTTTTCCTGCTCCCGGAGAACACTGCCCGGGAGTGGAAACCTGCCAGCGTGAACTGGCTTGCAGACTGCGCAACGCCAACCAGGGCATGAGAAAGAAATGAGGTTGGCGTTTAAGGGTAGTCGATACCACCATTGGGGAAAGTGCAGCGCTTCAGCCGGTTCAGGGTCATGCGCCATCCTTTGCCAGCGCCGTATTTCTGAATGGCCAACAGGCCATATTCAGAACAGGAAGGCTCAAAACGACAGGCGTTTCTTAACCGTGCGGGTGCTAAACGACGATAAACAAGAATAATCTTAAACGACAGCCGTTCAGGCAATGAAAACTTCAGCCGCTCGCTCACTGGCTCTCCTTGCGAAATGAGATCACTGAATAGTTGGTAGCCGCCTGGGCTGATTTGCCTTTAAGCGCATCCAGGCAACCCGCCTTAACCTCAACACTCAGTGAGTCAATGCGATAAAACTCCCATCCCTGCCGGGCCTGCTCATTAACGACTTTCTCAAGGTAAGTGGCTGCATCCTGGCCATTGGAATCCTTGGCCTGTACGGCCAGATCGCTGGGGATCTGGATCATTTTGTATTCAAACATCGTTGTCTTCCTGTTTGGGTGTTTTTTTGGCAAAACCTTTAAGCACAGACCAGGCTGCGGGGTTTCGCCACAAGGGGATTCCCTGCTTACGTGGTCAGTATTTAACTGGAATAATTCACTCTGCCAGCTGGGCAAATCCCTGGCGTATTAGCTGTTGTGCAAACTCTTTGCTTTTTAAGAGGTTGATGAGTACCGCTTGGTCTTGCCGGATGGCTTTGAGTAATTCTGCCAGATTGGTCGAAGTATTCTCATCCATGGATAACCCGGTAATGGCCTGATCTTGTTCGATTGTCCGAGTAATCCTTGTGAGAATTTCACTGTGGAGAGATCGAAGGTTTTTCTCGGCCTGTTGTTCTAAGTAAGTACGAACCTCTTCCGGAAATCTTACTGGATAAGAATTTATCTGTTTTGACATTAAATTGAATCATTTAGAGAAAGTTCGATTATCTTTCAATCAAAAAGGTATCGCAAAGAATCTATTAGACTACACAAATAAGTCAAAAAAGATTTTAAAAGAATTATTTATATGTTATATTGACTAAAAGTTGAGTCAGGAGATGAACAATGGATAGAAATCAAACTAGCTCACTGCCTATCAGGCTGCCTTTGTACTTACGGGACTGGCTGCAGGAAAAGGCAGAAGATAACGAGCGAAGCTTGAGTGGTGAGATTATTTACCGCATTAAAAAAGATTATCGGCAAGAAGAATGCTCAACATTGGGCGAGGAGGAAATGACTGGAGAAAAGCGCGATACAGCAAAAACAGTTCGGCCTGGCCACTAGATGACAGGGCCAGAAAGACGAAAGCCCCTGTGTTGCAGCACAGGGGCTTTCAAAACACCAACCCTAGCAAAAGTGAGTGTTATATGAATACCACTACTAAAGCTACCGTAATTAACTCTAATGTGAGCGGCATCAAAATGAATACTATCACAAAAACCGAGAGTCAGCCTCTTTTAACGGTCGTTGAAGGCCAGGTGAAAACCACTTCCCTGGATGTTGCTGAGAAATTTGGCAAGGCTCACGACAAGGTTCTAAGGGCCGTTCGCAATCTTGATTGTTCAGAGCAATTCGCCGACGCCAATTTTGGCTTGGGCTCTTATCAGGATGCCAACAACCAGCCACGCCCAATGTACGACATCACCCGAGACGGTTTCTGCTTCCTGGTCATGGGCTTCACCGGCAAGGAGTCTGCCCGCTGGAAAGAAGCCTACATCACCGCCTTCAACCAAATGGAAACCGAGCTGAAAAAAATGCACCGGCCCAAACTGGACGAAGCCGAACGTCGTCGCCTGCGTGACCAGAAAGCCAAGCTGGTCACACTGGTAGCCACCGCCAAAACCGTGTTTGAGCGGGACCAGTTTATGGCCGACCTGGTGGAGGTCTCCATGATTCTTGGCCAGCCCTTGCCAGACGTTCGCAAGATTGGTCTGGCCATCACCAAAACCACAACCAAAGGGGCCGCCAATCATGATTGATTCTGAAATTGTCATCAACGAAAAGGAATGCTTGCCAGTGAACAGGCTTAACAAACAACAGATTGACTGGTTTAAAGACGCCACTGCCCGGGAGCGGGATACGTTCCTGGCCAAAGGGGAAGCGGGCGCGATTGAACTGCTGGATGCAGACGGCATGATGAAAGTCTACGCCCCTGCCATCCGTGGTCACATTATCGGGGAACCCAAAGCGAGCTTTGATGAAGCCCGCCATTATGCCGAAGTGCGCCTGCATCCATTGCAGATCCGCGCCAATCTCAATGGCGAACCGGTGGATGAACACGCCCTGGGCATTACCGGTTTTCATGGGGAGTTTGTGCAGCAGGCCCGGGAAGAGAACCTGCGGTTCAAACAGATTATTCACCTGGGCTCTGAACTGGCCCATTGCAATGGACTGCTGCCAGCGCATCTGCTGGAAACCCTGCAATCCATCGTTGGCGAAAACCGCGAGCAGTTACAGGAACACCTGCCCCTCTTTCTGCTGGATGAAGAGGAAGAAGACGGTCATGTTGGCCAGCTGGGATTTAACGATTCCGTGGCAAAGGATCAGGCTTATGGTTTTCTGGTGTGTGCAGAAACACCGGTTCCCCAGGTATTTAACCGGGAACAGGCGATCGGTGACTGGGACTATACCGCTACCTGGTGGTTTTACGATGAAACCATTGAGCGGATCTGGGCACAGGCCCGGGCATGGTGTCAGGCCTATTTAGTGCGCAGGCGTGAAGTGGCGTTACAGGTATAACAATAACTCCCGCTCTTCGGAGCGGGTTCTGAGCGAAACAGGAGAACAACATGAGCAAGGTATTCGCCAACGTAAGGCCAGAATCCAAGTATTACCAACAGCAGGCGCAGGAAAAGCCATTCCCTGTTCGCTTTCAGCCGGATAAGGGCGGCTATCACTGGCAGGGTGGTATTGGTGGCAAGTACCGCACTTCAGACCTGCACTTTTATATGGAGATTGATCTGGCGGAAGGCGTTGAACTCGAGCAGTTTGAAGTGGTGAACCTCTCCGATCTGAAGCTGCTGGAGCTGACCAGGCTGTCTGTGCTCAAGGGGATTGGCAAGGATTGGGGTTCCTATTACTGGGATGAAGTGATTAAGGAATTGGGGGGACTGCTTCAAAAAGCCCGTAAGGAATATAAAGAGCAGCTGGCCAGAGAAGAAAGGGAGAGAGAAGAAGAACGGCAGGAGTGGGGGTGATTATGACAACACTGGACTACTGCCTGAGACTGATGGCCGGTTCTGTTCTGGCACTGGTCTCCACCGCTGCCCTGGTACTGGCACTGGCCGGACTGGTGCAACCGGGCAAAGAACAGATCATGGCCATGGCTGCGGGTATCTCCCTGCAGGCCTGCCTGTATTTGTTCGCCCGGAACAAAGCAGACCGCTGGATCTCGGCGTTACTGCTGGCCGTTTCAGTAGCGGCAACCGTTGCCTTTATGGAATACGCATGGCAACAGCAACAGGCTGCAACGGTTATGCAACAGCAGCAACGCAACACCAGCAGCTACAGGGCGCAACAGTTGCAACGGCAGATTGACGACATCAGTCAGCAGATCAGCATTCGGTTGCAGGTCTCCCAGCGGGACACCGAAGGCAGCTACCGCTCCAGAGGGTTAAGTCAGCTCAATGACGACATTCCCCGTTTAACCGAACAACGGGAAACCCTGTTGCAACAGTTGGCCACCCTGACCACTGACACCACGGCACCCACTGGCAGTATGGAAGCAGCACTGGGTTCTGCACACTGGGGCTTTCGTGTCGGGGTATTTATTGCTCTAGCTCTGCTGCTGGATTACTGCGCCATTCGTTGCCTGGCAACGGTGAAACCGGAGAGGAAAAAACAGGAGGTTATAAAAGAAGGAAGGGAACCCAGTGCCGAGGCCGCGAAACCTGAACCGGCACTGGAACCTGAAATCACTTGTGAAAACAGGCCAGAACCCACAGTAACCGAAGCCGATCCCGAGGTAAAGCGCATTGCTGAACGGGTACGCAGTGGCAGCTATGGGCAACAGCCGATTGTGCGCCAGATCATCAGTGAAGAAGGCGTCAGGCACCCAGTGGTAAAACAGGCCTTTGCCCTGCTGAAGGCTGAAGGAGTGCTGGTGAAAAACGGGCAGCGGTATGAATTGCAGGAGGCGGCATGATGATCAGGCCATATATTCGTCGGGGGCTTTGGAAGCCTGAGCAGCATATTTTCTTTTGGGATCGTCAAGTTCATGCAAAGGGGCATAAGGTTTTTTTAAGCGATTTCCAGAAACGGCAAGGGATTGTGCCAATACCTGGAACACCGAGGAAGGGGTCAGTCTGGCAGATTACAAGGAAAGGCAATCGGAAGCCTTTTCAACATCCATGGCATGACTACAGGTTCATGGCGCAGATTCCATTTTAAGACCACTCCCACGGGAAACCGTGGGCACTAAACAAGATGAATAGAATGATTACAGTAAACAGCTATTTTTGTGGCGCAGGGTTGATGGATGTTGGTTTGCTCAATGCGGGTATCACCATCAACCAGTCGTTTGAACTGGATCGGGATGCCTGTAAAACCTATCGGGCGAACCTTGGCGACCATATCCGGCAGTGTGATATTGCTGCCCAGCTCGTCATGGAACAGGAAAGCTGCGACGGAATGACGTTCACATACCCTTGTACCAAGTATTCCACTATTGCTGATATCCATAAAACCAGAACTGGGGACGAGCTGTTTCTGCATGCTCTGCGCCATCTGGCAATAGCAAGGCCGGAGTTTTATGTGGTTGAAAACGTGCCTGGCATGAGAGCGTTCCCCATTGTGATGGAAGCCATGACCCGGATGCCGGATTACTATGTGCAGGTGTTCTGCCCGGTGAAATCTGAGCAATGGCTGCCGCAGCGAAGAAACCGACTGATTATTGTAGGCACGCGTCGCCAGTTCAGCATTCGACCGCCGGAGTACACCCGCCCGGTAAAGCTATCGGAGATTATGGAGTCTGAACCCGCTGTCACACTCCCCAAAGCCATTAAAGAACGAATGTCCGGAACGTACAGAGACTTGCCTATTATCTCCGATCCTTCCAATGACGATATCGCACCTACCTGCGTTGCTCATTATGCAAAGGATAAAAGTACGCGACTGGTGAGAGATAAGCGTTTCCCAATGGGCGTTCGTCCTTATTCCGTCCGGGAGTATGCAAGACTTCAGGGATTGCCGGATTCTTTCATGTTTCCGGTATCAGACACCGCTGCTTATCGACAGATCGGGAACGGTGTGTCGGTACCGGTTGGTGAATGGGTTGGCAGAGAAATGATCCGATACATGGGAAAAATAACTAAGAGGGTGGCATAAATGTCTAAAGATGAACGTATAAAAGAGCAGCTACACCTTTGGAGTTTGCTCTACCCGAAACACCCTCTGGCAATCGGTTTAAAGATAAAGGTGGATCCAGAGAATGAATACGCTGCTGAATGGCAGGGGGAGTTTGTAATTACAGGGATCAGTATTGATCATCACCATAGAATCAATATTACAATCGCGGACAACTTAACTGACGGCGGTTATGATGGCTGGGGCACTGGTGATTTGATGCCCGTATTTTGATAGAAAAAAGCCCCACCCCGGGGCTTTCTTACGCCAGCGAAGCAAACAACTCCCGCTGCTGCTGCCGGTTCATCCTCCGCAACTTCTCCAGCATCTCTGCCGTAAAATCCAGTGAAGACGGTGACAGGGTATGGGAAAAGGTCAGGTGCATCACAAACGAATGACCGCATTCCGGATTATTACAGGTGCAGTACAGCGTCTTGAATTTGGCAGACTCTTCAACAGAGTCCTGAATGGTAGCAACCTCGTTACATCGATCGCAGCGAATCCGAACGCTCATGTCTAGACCCAAATTATTATCGTATGCGTTACAGTGTATCTTATCCGGTAGACTGTTGGGTTTCAAAGAGTGTAGTTTCAAAGGACACCTTGCCCTGATGGGGCAACCAATCGTTAATATCCAGTAGCTGCTCACGAATCGGCAGCACCTCATTCTTTTCATACACAGCATCCACTTTGGTGATGTCGCCAAAGTTGGAATTGCCACTGGGCAGCACACTGGCCATGGCTGCCGGTATCCGGTGGGCGGCGATGATGTCATCCCTTGAAATATTCTTTATTTTCTCCAGCTCATCCTTCGTGCTGAAGTCACCAACAGGCAGGATCTGGATATCTTTCTCTCTGCCGCCAGGCAGGTGCAGAAACATATTGCGGAAGTTACCCACACCCTTACTGCTCTTAATGGCGTTTTTAATGGATTCCTGGTCCTCTTCACTCAGGCCGGTGGAGCTGGAGTAGAAGATGTAGCCCATGTGGGCACCGTTGAGGTAGTACTTCCGGCGGAACAGGGTAGCGTCTTCATTGAGCAGCATGGATTGAATCGCCCCCAGGTACCATGGCATGCCATAGATGTTCTGGATCACATCGTAGTTTTTGATATGCACCACTTCCCCAAGGCGGAACTGCACCAGTCGCCCGTCGTTGGTCAGCATGCCGTAGCGACCGGGCTCTTTCATTCTGCGCATATTGATCGCGGGCAGGTGGCGAACCTGAATGGTCGTACCGCCAAAGTCCCGAATACGTTGGAAGTAACAGTTGGCAAATACCGTGTAGTCGGTGACAGCGGCGTGCATCACCCGACGGCTGAGCACTGGCGATGGCTTAAACCCGCGCATCACCATGTTGGTTTTAAATTCCAGGATCGGGCCGTGGAAGGCATTGGCCCTTAACAGCCGGGCCATGCCGGTCAGCGAGACGGGAGGTTGATAGTACTGGCCATTGTCCAGCAGCTGGGTGCCGATGTAGTCATTCAGCTGACCCTTCAGGACCGTCTCGGGATCACCGAAGCTGAAGGCTATTGAGTTTGTTTGTACTGATGTTCCGGTATTGCTGGTATCGTTACCGGTATTGTTGGTATTAGTAATGGTATTGTTGGTATTGAACCCTTCCGCGATTTTTCCCGTCTTTTGCCGATTTTTCCTGCTCATCCTGCTCTCCCTTAGCCGAAGGCCACTCTGCTGTTGCTCTGGCGGCTGGTATCCAGTGGTTCGTGAATTAGTGCGTGCATGGTTGCCCAGGCAACGTCTGCATGTCCGGTTGACTGGGTACGGCTGGCGCTATAGGTCATGCTGCCTCCCGGTGTACTGGTCTCCCGGATGGTGAGGAACGCATGGGCAAAGTCGACCCATTCCTGCGGGTATTCAACCCGTTCTGCTTCAAATACCGATTTGGCTTTCTGCACCAGGTGGGTTTTGGTGGCCGGTGAATAGTGGATGGCTTCCGCTCTCGGGAAAAAGCCCTTGATAATGTCAAACACGCCCAAGCCGGGGCCAGTGGTGTCCACGCCGATATGCTGGAAGTTATAACGCTCGGTCAGCTGCTTTATCTGGTCTGCCTGCCAGGTGAAGTTTTTATCCTTCCAGTGGTACTTTGCCAGAATGCGGAATGTGCCACCGGGCACCAGTGGCGGAGCAACAATCACAAAGGTGGCGTCGTCCCGGTGTCGGCTCGGATCGTAGCCTCCCCAAACGGGTAAGTTACCCAGGGGTCGTCTGGCTTTCGGGTCGTAATCCTTCCAGTTTTCTTCATCCACTCCCGCAGCCTGGAGAATGGCGAGCTTGAATACGCCCAGTGTGTCGTCCACAAATTCACACATAAACAGCTGCTTGAATCGTTCGGGGCTGTATTCCTGCTGCAGCTGCTGCTTATCAATCCGGTCAAAGCCCCCTTCAACAGCATCATCAAGGGTAATGATTTTGCGCCAGAAGTTATCAGGGCAAAGCACCCCGCTCTGCAATTCTTTAAAGCCGGGGAACTCTACCCGCTTCCGTTTGAATCGTTTGTTGTAAACCTCACCAGTCCAGAGCGGATAGGCTTCGTGATTCACCACTGAGGGAGTGGAGAAAATAGTGCGGGTCAGATGCTTATGAGTCGCCATGGCGGTAGCCACGTTGTATAGCTCATCAAAGCCCCTGATCCAGAACGCCTCATCAATATAAACATGACCAGATTCAGATTGCGCCGACATGGAGTTATTACTGAGGAAGTGCAAGCCGCATTTACCATTAGCGGTATTCAATAAAATGGGATTGCCTGACAGCTCAATATCAAAGTCTTCAGCCACCAGTTTCCTGATGTACTTTCTGAACACTTCCGCCTGACGCCTTGTGGCAGAAAGGAAAATTTGATCCTCCCCTTTCAGTACAGCCCTGATCAATGCTTCCTGGGAGAAATACCAGGTAAAACCGATCTGTCGTGATTTCAGGCAGAACCGGTTGCGGTGATGCTGATTGTCGTAAAGATCCCGCTGGCCTTTGTACCAGCGCTTAAACCATTTTTGCTGAAAGTCTTTTTCTGTCAGGAACGATAAATCATTTTTGATTTTGCTCTTCCGGTTTTTACTGCGTACCACTGCCGGAGCATCCACCAGTTTCTTTCTGACATCCTGCATCATTTCAGAATCGGACGACTCGGCTCTTAATTTGGTATTGCTGATTTCCGCCTGGCGATAACGGCCAAGGGCATTTAACTGTTTAATCAGCCGGTCCATTTCGTTAAGATGCTTTTCGGTTTTGTCGTCTTTCTCTGCCAAAAGAGTAATGCGCCGCTGAATCGCTTCTTCTACCGATTCATGACGAAGGAACGCCACCCAGTCCCCCGCCTCCTGCCAGTAATAAAGCGTGCGAAGGGGTACCGACAGCTCTGACGAGATTTCTGGAATGGTGAATTTCCGGAGGTAGAGCGAACGGGCTGCTACTTTTATTTCTTCCGGATAGTGTTTTTTACCCGCACTGGGTTTATTGCTGATAGACGACATACCCGAATAATAAAACCCTACGCTTTATTACTCTTTTTATTAGCTTCTGATGCGCCCTAAATCCGATTTAATTGAATGGCCGTTCATGGTTCCACCAATTAGGATTCGATTTTCAGGTATTGAATTTTTAATTAATCACCAAGAACCAGGACACTGCAAATGGCCAAGCTGGTAACCGATTGGGTCAAAGTAGCGGAAAGCGGCCAAACCATTGACGGGCGAATTATTGAAGCGTCCTGGTTGCGTGATGCTGCTGAACTGTATTCAAAAGACAAATACACCGCGCTGATTACCCTGGAGCATTACTCCCCGGAATGGGCGGGCAACTATGGCACCGTGGAGGCATTGAAAGCTGAAGAAGCAGATGAAGTGGTTAGCCTGTATGCCAAACTGTGTCCCTCCGATGACTTGCGCTACATCAATAAACAAGGGCAAAAGCTCTTTACTTCCATCAAGCTCCATCCTGATTTCCAAAGCACTGGCCGCGCCTATGTGATCCAGATTGGTGTCACTGACACGCCCGCTTCCATTGGTACCCAGCAATTGGAATTCAGGGTTCAGGCCGGTGAACAGATTGTGCCAGGGGTTGAGCTTACCGCGTTTAACGCTGCTCCGGACGAGCAGGGCTTGCTGGAAAAAATCAAGGCGCTGGTCTTCAGCGCTCCACATCAAACGGACTCTGAAGACGAGGACGAGCCTATGAAACCCGAAGAACTGAAAGCCGCCATTGCTGAAGCTGTTGCCGGCGCCTTTGCGTCACAGCAAAAGGAAACCTCTGAGCCTGAAGTAAAAGACGATGGCGATGCGCTGGAGCTGGTATCAGCCGAAGCGTTCAGCACCCTGAAAACTGAAGCTGACAAGACCAAGGCTGATCTTGAGGCCATGACTGAGAAGTTCAACGCTCTCAGCGAAAAATTCAACGCCCTGGAAGAGAAGCTGGCGGAAGAAGTTCAGCCGACTGAAATCGATAACCAGGGTGCTCAGGACGACGCTGGCTGCGACCTGTAACCACCAGAACCGCAGCTTGCTGCCAAGGAGAGAATATCCATGAAAAAAGAAACGCGACTGGCGTTTAACAAGGTCACCGAAGCCATGGCAAAGGCTTACGGTTACGAACATGCCGGGGTTGAATTCGCGGTTGACCCGAGCATTGCCCAGAAGCTCACCGACAAGATTGTGGAGCAGTCCACCTTTCTGCCCAGAATCAACGTGATGGGCGTTGATGAAATGGCCGGTGAGAACATTCACGCCTCCGTTAGCGGCCCGGTTTCCGGTCGTACTGACACCTCCCAGAACAAACGGCGAGAGCCGAAAGATGTCTTGGCCATGCAGCCATTCCGGTATCAGCTCTATCAGACCAATACCGATGTGGCTATCCGCTACAACAAGCTGGACGCCTGGGCAAAGTTCCCGGATATGCACAACCGCTACCGTACCTATGTTACCGCCCAGATCGCTAACGACCGTGAGCTGATCGGCTGGCACGGAACCAGTGTTGCCAAAGACACCAATATTCAGACCAACCCTTTGCTGCAGGATGTTAACAAGGGCTGGATGCAGTACATGCGCGATAACCTGAAGGCTAACGTGATTGCCGAAGGTGCTACCTCTGGTGAACTCCGTATCGGTGCCGGTGGTGATTATGAAGGTCTGGACGAAGCTGTGACTGACCTGCTGTCCGGTATCCCGCAATTCATGCGCCGGGATCTGGTGGTGCTGATCGGTGATGACCTGGCACTTTACGAAAAATCCCGGCTGATGAAAGCGCTGTCGCTGACACCAACCGAAAAGAACGCTTCCCATGAGGCCATGATGTCCTTTGGTGGTCTGCCCTGGGAAACCCCTTCCAACTTCCCGCCCCGTGGTCTGGTGGTTACCTCTCTGAACAACCTGTCTATCTACTACCAGGAAGACAGCTGGCGTCGTCATGTCAAGGAAGAGCCAGAGTATGACCGCATTGCGGATTACAACAGCCGCAACGAAGGCTACCTGGTGGAAGAGCCACGCAAGTTTATGGCTCTGGAACATGAGAACGTGAAGTTGAAGAAAGGCGACAACTGGGTTTAACACGCAGCCGCTTGGGGGTGGTTCGCCACCCTCCTTTTTAAAGGGCTTTCTACAGGGAAGTGAGAGCCCTTTAAAAAGCAAACAGGGGTGAGACCATGCATTCAATCAGACAGCAATATCAGGAAAAACTCAGGCAACAGGGTGCTGGCGAGCCAGCACCGGCAGCCACTAAAACCACCACGCCACAACAGAGCGTGGGCGGTCTGGCCCGTCAGCAGCAGAACAACAGGCTGATGGAAGTTGCCATGGAAGAAGACCTGAAAGCCCTGAAAAACATCCGCAGCAAAACCCACAAGGTGGAACTGAAGCGGGAGCAGCTGGTACCTAAATACAAGGCCTTTGTGGAAAGCACCATGGCCGCCAACAAGGTCCACAGTATTCTCAGTCAATACCTGGTCTGGCTGTTTGATATCGGTGATATCGCCGAGGCTACCAAACTGGGGGAATACTGCCTGTTGCAACGAATCCCGCTACCGGAGCGCTTCCGCCGAACCCTGCCTATCTACCTGGCAGACGAGGTATTGCTCTGGTCAGAACAGGAGTGGGACGCAGGCCGCAGCCCCAACCCCTACTTCAACAACGAATTCAAGCGCACCGTTAACGACCGCAACGAGCGCCCCGATGAACTCACCGCCAAATACTTCAGACTGGCGGGACTGATCGCCCAGGCTGACAAGCGGTTTGATGATGCCGTGCTCTGCCTGGAAGCCGCCAGCGAGCGAGGCGCAAAAGTAAAAACGGTGCTGAACAAGTGCAAAGACGCACAGGCAAAGCAAGAAAACCAACAACGGGAAGAACCGTAACCGGCTCCTCACCCCACCCGCCCCGGGCGCTGATTGATGCGAACAGTAACTTCGGTTACCGCACCCAACCAGTGGGTTAGCCCGGGACCAATTACCGACGAGGCAGGCAATGAGCTTTTCAGGCTTTAACGATCAGAGTGTTGAACAGGTTATCCAGAACGATGGATTTTGGCCTGATTTGCAGCTGGATACTTTCCAGTCTCAATACCGTCTGCCGGCGGAATATGAACAGGGTATGGTGATCGCTCATGTGCAGATGGCTATTGTCCGGGTCAATACCCAGCTGATTCGCTGGAAAGCCCTGCACCAGACTCAGTACAGCACTATGCGTGAAGTCCCTGCCGACAGCCTGGGTGCCATCAAAACCACTGACATTAATTATCAGCGAGCGGTGTTCTGCCTGGCCAAGTCGTTACTGCTGCAACAATTCGCCACCGTTGACCGACGCAGCGCTGCCGCTAACCCGGAGAAAGAAGGGGAAGAGACCGCCAGCCAGTTTCAGGAATACGCCGACCATGCCATTGCCGACTTCTTGGGCCGCGGCCGGATTAATGTGGAGGCGCTATGAACCGGCTTCAGTCCCTCAGTAAACACTTGTTGAAACACACCAGCCTGAAGCGTGAGCAGATCCACAGCTATGCCGACAATGGCGAGCTTCGCCCGTTGTTTATGGATTGGGGTAACGGCTTCACCGTGGGTCGTTACAAGTACGACGCGGTGTTTGAGCTGGAGCGTTTCAAGGGCAATGCCTTTGAACTGCTGGCACTGATCAACTGCTGGCTGGATGAAAACGACGGTGAACGTGAACAACTGGAACTGGCCGACCCCGAAATCAATGTGGAGCTGAACGACCGCCACACCTGCGACATTGAGCTGGTGATTGAATTTGATGAGGCCGTGAGCATCGTGGAAGACCCCAAAGGGTCTATCCCCTTCCGTGGCCAGCGCTACCGGGTAGAGAACGTGCCCGTTGATATCGCTGAAGCCTTCCAGATGGAGGGCGAAACCGATGTCCGCTAATGCCGTTTCCTTTCGTGATGATCGCCGTGGCCGGATGCGTCTTAAAGAGCAGCTGGACGTGCTGGCTCTGCCGCCGGTCAAGCGCAAGAAGCTTGTGCGCAGAATGGCTCAGGATGTGCGCAGGGATGCCCGGCAGAATATCCGCAAACAGAAAACCGTTTCTGGTCAGGCCATGGAGCCCAGAGCCAGAAAGCGGAGAAAGGCAAAGATGATGCGGGGTCTGGGTCGCACTATGAAAGCCTATGCCCGTGGTAATGACACTGGGGTAGTGAGCTGGAAGGACGGGAAAACCGCCGCCATTGCCGCCACACATCATCATGGCAAAACCCTTCGGATCAACAGCAGCGGCCACAAACGGGCATCGGGCACACCGGATTATGACGCAGGAGCCACCAGAGCCCAGGCAAAAGCATTGCTGGAAGAAGGTTATCGCCACCCGGTCAAGGGTAATAAAGGCAAGCGGAAACTGAAGCGGGTCAGCCAGAAATGGATCAGGGAAAACATGACCATCGGGCAGGCCGGTTTGATTCTGCGCACTCTGCGAGACCAGGAAGCGCAGAAGTCATGGAATGTAAAAGTCCCGGCACGTCCGGTACTGGGTGCAGACCCTGCAGATACACAGCAATTTATGGACAGTCTGGCACGCCATGCGCTGGCTGAATTAAAAGCGAAAGGTTCTATCTAATTAAACAGAAAGCAGGAGAGCGCGTTATGGCATTAGGTCAGGTTCAAATTAACAACCTCAACCAGATGCAGGGGCCGGTGACCGAAATCGAACACCATTTTGCATTTATTGGTCGTGGTACCGGTGAAGGTGAAGACACGGTGCTACTGGTGAACACCGACACCGATCTGGACAAGGTTCTGGGCACTGCCGCCAGCACCCTGAAGACTCAGCTGGAAGCCGCCAGGGTCAACGCCGGTCAGAACTGGATCGCCACCGTGGTTCCCCTGGCCAGTGGTACCACCTGGCAAGACGGTGTAGATCTGGTGATGCAGGCCGGAACCGTGGAAGCCTTTGTGATTACCGACCCGGTATCTGCCGCTGCCGATGTGGCTGACATGCAGACCAAGGCTGCCGAAATCATGGGGCAATACATGCGCCCGGTCTGGTTTATGGCCACCGGTGCTGGCATCGATGCCGAGACCGAAACATGGAGCGACTACGCAGCCCGGGTAAAGAACCTGGTCTCTGACGTTTCCGCGCAAAATGTCATGGTGGCACCAACGCTGTACGGTGCTGACCAGGGCGCACTGGCCGGACGACTCTGCAACCGATCCATCACCATTGCCGACACACCGATGCGCGTACAAACCGGTGCACTGATCGGCGACTTCACCAGCAAGCCCACCGACAGCACAGGCCGCGAGCTGGATATGGCCATCCTGACTGATCTCTCTATTGCCCGTTTGTCCGTTCCCCAGTGGTACCCGGATATCCCCGGTGTGTATTGGGGTGATGGCGCAATGTTGGATGTCCCCGGTGGTGACTACCAGGTGATTGAAAACCTGCGAGTAGTCCAGAAAGCCATGCGCCGTGTTTACCCCCTGGCCGTGACCCGCATTGGTGACCGCAAGCTGAACAGCACCCCGTCGAGCATGGAAGCCAGCAAGTCCATCTTTATAAAGCCACTGCTGGAGATGAGCCACAGTGTGGACATTCTCGGCATTCCGTTCCCCGGGGAGATCGAACCACCCAAGGATGGCGATATCGTCATCAGCTGGAAGAGCAAGTACGAAGTGGAGATCTACATGATGGTGCGGCCATACAACTGCCCCAAGAAGATCACTGTCAACATCGCGCTTGACCTGAACAACTATTCATAACGGACAGCATAAGGAGCTGCCACCATGGGACAACGAATCAGTGGCCGTAATTTTGATATCACCCTGGGCGACCAGCGCATCAATGTAGTCAGCGCCAGCCTGGAGATTACCGACAACAGCGCAGTGGACAAAACCCGTGGCGTGCCGGATGGCTGGACCGATGGCGACGTGGAAGCCTCCGGGGAACTGGTGGTGGATGCCAACAACCTGAACCGGATTACCGAAGCCGCCCGCTCTGCCGGTTCTTTCCGTGATCTGCCGTTGTTCGACATGCTGTTCTACGCCAAGACGCCAGACACCGAGAAGAAGGTGAAAGCCCACGGTTGCCGCCTGAAGGTCTCCAGCCTACTGGATATCGACAGCAACAGTTCAGACAAGGAAACCACCACCATTCCGTTTGATGTCACCAGTCGTGATTTCGTCTGGATCGGTGGCGTGCCTTACCTGAGTCAACGTGATCTGGAGGGACTGAGCTAATGAAAACGGGCGTATTGTTTTTTACTTACGTTAAGGCAGTGCTGGAGCATTTCCAGCTGCCCGCCTCCCCGGCAGCTGTGCAGCTGCTGGTAATGATTGCCGCCCATGAGTCGGGTGGTTTCCGGTATGTGAAGCAGATGGGTAATGGCCCGGCTAAAGGACTGTTGCAGATGGAGCCTATCGGGCTACAGGAGGTGGTGCGCTATTCACAGCTGCGCTCTACCCGATTCCCATTACTGCCGGATCTGCAAGCGGTGCATATCAATCAGCTGGTGTTCGATACCTGGTTAGCCATTGCCGTGGGGCGTGTCTTCTTTATGGCCAAGCCGGAACCTTTACCCGAACCGGACGATATTGAAGGCCTGGCAAGGTATGCCAAGAAGTACTGGAACACCGAAGCAGGCAAAGCGACAACGGACGATTACGCCAACGCCTACCGGGAACACTGTTTATGAGCTGGCTAGCGACTCTTTTCGGTAAGACTGCAGCAGAACCGATTAAGGCTGTGGGCAATGTTATCGACGGACTGTTCACCAGTGATGAAGAACGACTGGATAAACAAGCAGTACTGGAACGGATTCGTCAGCAACCTGCATTAGTGCAAGCAGAAATCAATAAAGTGGAAGCGGGTCATCGCTCCGTTTTTGTCGCAGGCTGGAGGCCTTTTATTGGCTGGGTCTGCGGTGTTGGCCTGGCCTTCATCTTTGTGATTAACCCTATTCTGCAATGGTGGACTGGCAAGCCTGGTCCAGTCATGGCAATGGATTCATTAATGGAACTGGTACTCGCATTACTCGGGCTTGGAGCCCTGAGAACTGTTGAAAAGCGAATGGGTACCAGTAAATAGGAGCGCATCAGATGGACCTGACTCTGATTGATACATTGATCCGCATTGCTGTGCCGTTTCTGGTGACCTGGAACGTGTTTTTGTTCACTCAGAGCCAGCGCAACAAAGACAACCTTCACCATTTTCAGCTCCATGTAGCAGAGAACTACATCGGTAAAGCGGATCTGGAAAAGATGATCCAGCGCCTGGAAGAGCGACTGGAAAAGCAACTGAACAGTTTTTTTAAGACCATAAGCCGGGGAGAGTGAACCATGGAAAAGCAGATTGACCTGACCGTCAACAACAACGAATTCAACTTCACTGTGGAGCTGGGCGACTTCCACAGCTTCATTAACGAGATGGGCGACAACAACAAGGTACAGCCTGCCTACGCCTTTGTTACCCGCACCATCAAACACGACCAGAAAGACCAACTGATCAAGCTGATCAACGACAACCCCGGACTGGAACTGGAACTGGCCGGAGCCCTGGTCACTGAGTACAAGCCTAAAGTCTCCGTCATTGTGGGAAAGCCGAAAGCCGCTGCCAGCAAATAGAGCAGGACGGGCTCACCCAGCTGGTATTGCTCACTCAGAAATGGTTCCCGGGGCAACCGGTCACCGAAGAACGAATGGGCAATGCCCTCTGGCTGGAGAAAGACCAGCAGGAAAAACGAACCATCGCCGTCACCAACGGAATTGCCAGAGCGTTTGGCAAAGGCTAAGGAAAAGGAAAGAGTATGTCAGCATCGTTGCAGCGCCTTAGCTTTGTGGTCAGCCTGCTGGATAACGTCACAGGGCCAGTGGGAAAGATCAATAAAGCGCTGAGTAATACCGCAGCCTCTGCCCGCTCAGCGTTTGCGGATATCGGCTCGGGGGCACTGGGCATTGCCGGTGCAGGTTTCGCTATAAAAAGCCTGTTAGACCCGGCAATCGAAATGGACAGGGCACTGGGTGAAGTACGTTCCCTGGGTGTTGCTGAATCGGCCCTCTCTGACCTGAGCAAGACCGCCATGGCGTTCTCTGTGCAGTACGGCAAGTCGGCCACTGAGTTTGTTTCTGCATCTTATGATATCCAGTCCGCCATTGCCGGGCTTTCCGGTGCCGAGCTTGGCGAGTTCACCAAAAATGCTGGCGTGCTGGCAGCGGCCACCAAATCCAACACGGCAACCATTACCAGCTACATGGGCACCATGTACGGAGTGTTCAAAAATACCGCCGACGCCATGGGCAAAAACAACTGGGTAAAAGTACTGAGCGGACAAACCGCCAGTGCTGTCCAGATGTTCAAGACCACCGGCGACCAGATGAGCGCTGCCTTCACCTCCATCGGTGCTAACGCCACTTCTGCCGGTATTGCCATGAATGAGCAAATGGCCATTCTCGGCACCTTGCAATCCACCATGTCCGGATCGGAGGCGGGCACCAAGTACAAATCTTTCCTGACCGGTGTAGGTAACGCCCAGAAAGCACTGGGGCTTCAGTTCACAGATTCCGAAGGCAATATGCTGGGAATGGTAAATATTCTCGAACAGCTGAAAGGCAAGTTCGGTGAAACTTTTGATGTTGCCGAGTCCGACGCCTTGAAAAAGGCTTTCGGTTCGGATGAAGCCGTGGGCCTGATCAAGCAATTGATGGCCGACACTGGCGGACTGGCCAAGAGTATTAACGACCTGGGTAAAGTCAAAGGTATGGAGAAAGCCGAAGAGATGGCCAAGGCCATGGTCGATCCCTGGCAACAACTCAGTGCCGGGATTTTTGCAGTAAGTGCCAGCTTTGGCAAAGCCCTGCTGCCGGTTATTACTCCGATGGTTGAAAAGATGGCCGCCATGGCCGCCACCATTACCCGGTGGACTGACCTGTTCCCGGAACTCACCAAGTGGGTGGGTGTTGCCGTGGTGTCCATCATTGGTATGACCGCAGCCCTGGCAGCCATCACCCTGATAAGCGGACTAAGTAAAAGCGCACTTCTGGTTTGGAGTGGCGCAACCTGGACTGCAAAAACCATCAGCACGAATTTTATCGCTGCTTTGAAGTGGCTCAGGGGCGCGATTCTCGGCCAATATCTCGCATTACAGATGAGCACCACCGCCACCAAAATCAGCGCCTTTGCCACCGCTGCATGGGCCGGTGCCGTTAGCATGGCAACTGGTGTAGTGAGCGTGGTGACCGGCGTTTTACGAGGATTCAGAACGGTGATGATCGCAGTAAATGCCGCCATGCTTGCCAACCCCATCGGTTTGATTATTGCCGGTATCGCTCTATTGGTCGCAGCCGTGGGAGCCTGTATCTACTGGTGGGACGACCTCAAAGCCGCTTTCCTGGACACTGCATGGGGACAAGGCCTGATGAACCTGATCGGCGACCTGATGGACTGGTTCAAAAACCTGCAAGGCATTGCCGGTACGGCAGTGAGTTGGGTAGTGGACAAACTGAACATGATCCCCGGCGTTAACATCGGTACCGAAAGTTCAAACACAGAAGTGGGCACAGTTAACCGCGAACTGAAAACCGCCAGCGTTACCCCCGGCGGCGTCACCAACCACATCAGCAAAACCCTGAGCAACAGCAGCAACCGGAACAACAACGTCACCATCAACACCACTCAGGCACCCACACAACACCTGATGGACAGCTGGATGACCATGGAGGCGTTCTGATGAGTCTATACACCGACCTGCTGATTGATGAGCTGGACCTGGCCACCGAAGGCGGCTACCCGCTGCCGGTGAGTAATGCCGCCAGTATCGGCCAGGACATCAAGCACGCCATTCTGGAAAGTGGTTACCTCACCCGAATGCTAGCGGAGCGCAACCCCGTCAACCGTGCCAACTGGGAACAGCAGATAGAACTGCTGGCGGAAGAAGACCGACGCATTATTCCCGGTACAGTGATTCTGGATGAAGGCCGCGCCGGGGAATATGTGCTCAGTGCCGAGACCATTCACCAGGGTAACTTTACTGTGGAGCTATCCACCCAGACATTGTTTAACCCCCTGTACGGCGAACAATCTGAAAACCAGTGGCCAGGAGTGCAGGACAAAACCTTCGGTGACCTGGGAGAAGCGTTCACTACCATCTATATGCCGACAGCCTGGGAGAACTTATAAATGAGCAACGATCAGGATTTTATTGCCGCTGTCAACAAAGCCAAGACTGCAGCAGATTTAATGAAGATCTGCGCAGAGGGCGATGAAAACACCAACGTCCCTGCCCCGAAACCCTATCCGTCTGCACACAAGGCAGTAAGGGAGATTCAACAGCAGATCGTCCAGCAGATTGACCCCACGGTTCTGGAAGTTTCTGAAGCAGTCGCCAAAACGCAGGCCGCAGCACAGTCAGCTGAAGCGGATGCGATCGAGTCTGGCAAGTCTGCGGATATCAGCACCACAGCAAAAGACAAAACCCTGCAGGCCCAGGGAGCTACCGAAGCAGCCAGGGATACCACGTTACAAGCTCAGGCAGTCACGGAAGGTGCACGGGATACCACATTACTGGCTCAGTCAGCGACAGAAAGCGCCAGAGATACCACCCTGCAAACCCGGCAGCAGGTAGAGACGCAGATTGTCCCGGTTCACACCGACGTAATCCGCACCCAGCAGATTATCCGAGCCATGACCAACGGCATTCAGGACGATGCCGGGTATGCTGCCCAGAGCGCCAAAAGCGCCGAAGCTGCCAGGGCTGCGACTCAACAAAATGCCGATGACGTCAGCGGGCATCATGCTGTCGTGGTGCATACTGCCGGACAGATCGGGCAGGACAAGGCGCATATCGATGAGCAAAAAGCATCGGTAGATCTGGCCGCGGCTCAGGTCAGGCAGGACAAGGAACACGTTGATCAGCAAGCCGCCACTGTTAATACAACGGCACAGCAAGTGGCGACTGACGCCAGCACGGCAACCGCGTCAGCCGACGACGCTCAACAAATACTGAACACCATCGGCAGCCAGCTGATCACCTACGCAACCAACCTGATCCGGACGCAATCCGTGGTCGTCACCAACTACGCATTTAAATAAGGAGCTGCCCCATGGCCACAATGGACGAGCTGGTAAAACAGGTTCAGGACCTGGAAACCGCCACCACGGATTTGCTGGAGGCCACCAACGTCAGCAAGAAGACCCTGGACACAGCGGTTAACACATCAACCGAAGCGGCAGAACAGGTGCTGGCTGACGCTGCGGACGTAACCATAAAGCACTCTGCGACGGTGCAGGCCCGCGATGAAGCGGTGGCGGCCAGAGACGCGGCAACGGCGATTGTTTACGAGGGTGATGCCAGCGTTACCCCGGCTCCCGGCAAGATCCCGGTCGCCGATGGCGACGGGCATATCGACAAGGGCTATCTGGATATTTTCATTCGTGACAGTTACCGCCATGCAGTAGAGTCAGCCACTGGCGGCAAGAACACGGTTTTATACGACGCTCACGGCAACGCCAACGTGATGGTGGTAATTCCTAAATTTACCTACGACGATATTGGTATGACCGCCGAGATGGGAACCGGCGTCGCCACTGCATTTATGCGCAGCGGTACGGAGATTCCTGAGATCTTTATTGCCAAGTATTTGGGTTCAGGCACTCACGGCGTATCGGTAGCTAACGCTGACCCAAGAACCTCGGTCAACTACGACGCAGCCAAGGGAATCTGCGAAGGCAAAGGCACCGGATGGCACCTGATGACGGTGCACGAATGGGCCTCTATCAGCCTGTGGTGCATGGCGAATGGTTACCAGCCAAGAGGCAATACACAATACGGTCGTGCCCATGATGCCATATATGAGTTTGGCCGTCGTGGCGATGGCCGCGCACCTAACGACCGGAACGGAGCCGCTCGCATCAACAGCGGATCAGGGCCTGCTGCATGGGCCCATGATAATACGGATGCCGGAGTCTACGACCTGGTGGGTAATATCTGGGAATGGCAGTACGGATTGAAGACACAAGACGGCCAAGTGATTTGTACTAGCGACAACAGAACAGACCAGTTGGAGTCGCAATGGGTAGCGCAAGACTGTTTTTTTGATTCGCCGCAGTCGGGCGGTGCTGAGAGCGGATATCGTGGCACCCAGTTCCTGAACAGCCAGGTTACTAACCACGCTGGCCCTGTCGGGGACAACGGTTATTACGGCGACAATCATCAGGCGTGGGAGTCTATTGCAAAAGACCCGTCGTATATTTCAAATGAGCTGATGAAACGTTTGCTGATTGAACCGGTCGGCAAGGGTATTCAGGGGCGTATGTATATACGGAATTACGGAGAACGGCTCCCGCTCCGTGGCGGCGGCTGGTACAACGGCTCGAATGCCGGTCTGGCCGCGTTGTACGTGAGCAACGCCCGCACGCACGCGGGCAGCGACATCGGGTTTCGCCCCGCTTTTGTTGCCTGATATCTGATAACTGGGTTCTGAAGCGTGCGCGGTAGCGCACGCTTAAAATTTTTTTATGCAGTGCATAGCTGTTGGCATGGCTGGCGTGACCGACCCAACTTTGCACTGCGTAAAAAATTGTTAAACCGACAAGGAGCACCTGACTATGTTCAGCTTTATCTATAACGACCAGCATCACACCAACACAGACACTGAATTCCTGGTTAGCCTGGGAATGGATGACGAGGCTGTGGAGTCTGTCCAGTGGGACGCGGCAGATTACGAGCGGCAGCAATGGCAGCAAATCAAGGACCAGCGCGACAAAAGGATTTATGCCGTTGAGTGGCGCATTCACCGCATGTACCGAGAAGAACAGCTTGGCCTGCCGCGCTCGGACGATGACGTCACGATCCAAAAACTCCATGAATACATTCAAGCATTAGCCGATTTGCCTCAGACGTTCGCTAATACCTCGGATGTTGTATGGCCGGAACTGCCATAAAAAGGAGGCAGCACCATGACCGACCACACCGCCACCTTCAAAAAACTGGTCTCCGACGCAGGCATCCCAACCACCGATGCCGAGATCAACGCCTACTGGCAAAAGATCAACCAGGACGAAGGCACGCTGATCACCAACGACAGCGACTACTCCCCCTTCTGGCGACTGCTCAACAGCATCGTCACCAGGGCCGCGTTGTGGTTTGTGGACTTTATCCCTACTCAGCTGTTGCCCGCCAGTTTCACCAAAACCGCCGAAGGCGACACCCTGGACCTGCACGCATGGGACGTAGGCCTTGACCGCAAACCCGCCAACAAGGCCAAAGGGTTGATCACCTTCACCCGCGAAGCCACCGGCGAAGGCCTGGTGGTACCGGCTGGTACCCGTGTGCAATCGGTCCCCATTAACGAAAAAGTCTATGAACTGGTCATCACGGCCACCGCCGAGTTCGGTTACGACAGCCTCACCGCCGTGGCCAAGGTCGAAGCCGCCGAAGCAGGCAGCGCCTTCAACCTGGCATCGGGCTATTACAGCGTATTGCCAGAACCGGTCAACGGTGTGACCAGTGTCACCAACGATAAAGAGTGGCTCACCACCCCGGGCGACGATGGCGAAACCGACGACGAACTGCGCCTGAGAGCCCGCAACCAGTTTCTGGCCGTCAACCAGTACCACACCGATGCCGTTTACCGCACGGTGATTGCCCAGTTTGGTGGCATCCGTACCGACTACATCTACTTTGAGCACGATGCCCCCAGGGGACCGGGCACCGCCAACGCCTTTGTGCTGTTTGAAGCCGATGCCCCCACCGATGAGTTTATCAACAGCATCAACCAGCATATCCGCGATGAGGGCTACCACGGCCACGGCGATGATCTGATGTGTTACGCCATGCCCGAAACCCTGCACAACATCACCTTAACCCTGAAACTCAAGGCCAATCTGGCCAGCGATGAAACCAGCACCATTAAAAAAGGCGTGGAAGACATGGTGCGCTGCGCCTTTCGCCAGAACACCGATTACGACGATGTGGTAACCAAGGTCTGGCCCCAGTCGGTGTTTTCCCTGTCGGTGCTGACCCGGGAACTGCACAACCGCTTTGTGGAGATTGAAACCCTCAGTTTCAGTACCGGCGATATCGTCAACGCCATGGACGTGGCCCGACTCAACACCCTGACCATTACGGAGTAGCAACCCATGGATAAGATGGAACTGCCATGGTGGATGAGCGGCACGGAACTGACCAAAATCAAAAACGCCGCCCAGACCTTTTTCAACCAGGTGCAATACTGGCTCAGCTACCCCCTGCGCCAGATCGACCCGTTAACCTGCGATGTGGGCGTGCTGGATCTGATCGCCTGGGAGCGCAGCATTGACCGCTTTGCCGGTGAACCCCTGGACCTCTACCGACGCCGGGTGAAATACGCCTATGTCAATGCCCGGGACGCCGGCAGCACCGCAGGCTTTCAGCGCATCTTTGAGCGCTTGGGCATTGGCTATGTGGAGCTGGAAGAGCGCATCGACGGGCAGGACTGGGACGTGATCCGCCTGCACATTACCGACAACCAGGTGGCAGGCAATGAAGAGCTGCTGAATATTATCGTCCGGCTTTATGGGCGCACCTGCCGCCGTTACCAGATCACCACCATTACCAGCCACAGCATGACGCTGAGGCCTTTTGTATTTAACCATCGTCAGCAGTGCTTTTTGGCAGCTGATTAAGGGGGGAAGGAACCATGGCCAGAATTACCAACGCAGGCAAGGCACTGTTTGCCCAGTCTGACGCCAATAACCAGCCCGTTGAGATCGATACCTTTATCTGGGCGCATATTCCCGGACTGGATCACACCCAGCCGGAAAACCCCGACGAACCATGGCCAACGGCAGAGCAGATCCAGCACAGCGAAGCGCCGACACAGGCCGGTTTTATTAATGGCGATACCGTGGTCTGGTCCAGTGTGCTGGGTTCCACCGTGGGCACCTGGAGCTTTAACTGGCTGGGGCTGGGCAACCGTGCCAGCAATACCCTGGTGGCCGTGGTCTATCTGCCGGAGCAGACCAAAACCGCCACCCTGAACGGAGCCATGGGGGACAACCTCACCAAGAACTTTGCCGTTCAGTACCGTGACCTGGCCGACCTCACCGGCATTACCATCAATGCCGACACCTGGCAGATTGACTGGACTGCCCGTTTACAGGGCATCGATGAGCGGGAGCGGGAGAGCAACCGGGATATTTACGGGCGCACCTGTTTCTGGACCGATGGCTTTAAGGTGCAGGAGAAAACACCGGGCAACTATGAACTGCTGGCCGGTAATGGTTATGTGGAAGGCGTGCGCATCGCCACCGACCGTATGAACCTCGCCACCGGCACCCTGCCACAGGATGTGTGGATTGATGTTCGTCTGGAAGGTGGGATTCATGGGGTATCCGCTGCGGTGGATCTGGTGGTGAGCAAGAACAGCCAGAGCGACTATGTGGACAGTGTGGGGGTGCAGCATTACCTGGTGCAGCTGGCCAGTATTAACGCTGCCGGGCAGATTACTGACCATCGTCGGGTGATTGAGGCGGGGGCTGATTTGATCAGTTATCTCTCCCGAACGGCTACCGAGCAGCACGGGGGATGGAGCCGGAAAGCGACCCGTAATGATGTGCTGAACGGGACCGGTGACGGGTTTGTGACACCTGCCGATCTGCAGGCGCGACTGGCGAAACTCTATGGGGTGTTCCCCGGAGTGATGGTGGAGTTTGCCGGGCGGGAAGATCAGATTGAGGATGGGTGGGCTTTATGTGATGGTCAAGGCACCACTTCTAACGGGATTGCTATTCCTGATCGGCGGAACCGGTTTACTGTTGGGGGTGGTGGGGATTATGAGTATGGGGAGACTGGGGGTTCTGATTCGCGGACTACCAGTAATTCAGGCTCTCACGACCATGATTTAACCATTCATGAAGGCGGCCAACATGATCATAATGTTACGGTTTATGGTCATGCACTGACGGTGGACGAGATGCCTTCGCATATCCATAAAACTATTGGTAACGGCTGGCAGAACGGGGGCAAATCCGGGGCTTATGGTGATGGCGGTAGCCTGGTGAATGATTCCAGTGCCGTAGGTGGTAATCGGCCACATGCGCACAACGCAGATATTGCCAATTCCGGCAATCACAGCCACAACGCCACACTGGACAGCAACGGCAACCACAACCATACCGTGACTGTAGTCCCTCGCTACTACGCCACCTGCTACATCATCAAGCTGTAAGGAGCTCGCCATGCAGCTGAACAACACGGTAATCAAAGGTCAGGGCATAACGGTCTCCGCTGCCCTGGTTATCGATACGGAGGAACTGGGGGCGCAATCCTCCAGTACCGACCGTGCCCAAAAAGGATTCAAGCCGAAAAAGCTGACGGTGAATATGGAAATTCGCCAGAAGGACCATAAGGATTTAAGCCGACTGCTCAGCCTGGCTGAATCGGTGGACAGCAATGGCCGGCAGACCGTTTACAACATTCTGGACAATACCGCCAAGGCCATGAAAATCCGGCAGGTGACCTTTATTGATAATGTCCGGGTAACCGAGATTGCCGACCGTCGAGCCTGGAGCGTGTCGTTTATGCTGGCGGAGTATTACTCCATTCCGGAAAAGAAAGAGGCACGGCAGGAACCGGTTCAACCCATAGCCCAGACCACCGCAGGCTCAACACCGGTAGAACCCGTTGCTCAACAACAAGGGCAGCAACCAGGACAACCCAACTACACAGGATTTGAAAAGATCCTGGCAGCCGTTGAGGAAATGATATCGTGAAGCTGGTCAAAACCCTGCGGGTGAATAACCAGCCCTTCACCCTGATCAACGACGAAGTAAGACTGGATCTGATTGGCCCCGGACGGGCTAACCTTTCCGTTATCAGCGACCAGCCATTAAGCGGACTGGTACAGCTGGATATCGGTTACACCGGACACCAGAGCCAACGCTACTTCACCGGCTACATAGAACAATGCACCCAGCTGGATAACAAAAGTTACCGGCTGTTTTGCCGTGAACTGGCAGCCGTACTCAATCAGGATATGCCGCTGGCCCTGCGCAATGTAAACCTTGATGAGGTGCTGAAGCAGATCGGCAACAAAACCGGCATTGAATTCGTCACACCACAAAAAGCCTACGCAGTGGAGCGGGTACCGTTCTTCCATCACCTGGGAGGCGGCTATATGGCACTGGATGCCTGTGGCCCGGTATTCAATATTCCTGATTTTATCTGGCAACAGATGGGCGATGGTTCGGTCTTTGTGGGCAGCTGGCAGGATAGCCGATGGGCAACCAGGGCAATCGAAATCCCTAATAAATGGCTGACCGAGCAAGGGCAGGCCAATCAGGCAACCATCCCCCTGATGCCACCATTAAGGCCCGGCGTATTATTCAATAAACAGTTCCGGGTGGAATCACTACGACTCAGCAAGGAGCGAATGGAAATCACATGGTCGAAGCACTCAAACGCATAATCCTACGCCTGTTCCCGGAGCTGAAAAACGGCTACCACAAACCCATGCTGGCCAGAGTAGTCGCCATCACCGACCCGCCCAAAAGTGGTGGACTCTGCGATTTATTCAGACCTCGCTATGCCGTGGACCTGCAACCGGTTGACCACCACCTGAAAGACAAAGGCCCGGTATTACCAGGTGTACCCGTAGCTGTACCCTATGCCGGAAACCATCGGGGCTTTTATGCCCTGCCTGATGCTGGAGTGTATGTAGAACTCTGCTTTGCCTATGCCCTGCCCAATTTACCATTTGTACGTTCGGTACTTCCGATCAACCAGGAACTGGCACCAGTAGACAAAGACGAAGCCCGCTGGCAACACAGCCAATCCTGTTACATCGGATATGATAGAGACGGCAACTGGGAACAGATCGGCAGGATTCACCAAAGCCGAGCCGCAATCAAACAACTGATGAAATCCCCAAAAACATGGGTAGGCTCAGATTCAGAGAATGTACTGAAAATACTTTCCGACTTCATGGACGACACAGCCGGAGCCCTGGACATACTGGCAGGACACACCCACCCGAATGTAGGTTCATGTTCCCAGGGAGGAGCAATATCAGGAAAGAGTTCATCAATTAAGGGAAGCAAATCAGGAAGACTGGACCCAATCACAGAATAAGAACCGGGCATCATGCCCGGTCTGTTTTATTGAACCGCTGCTTCTATCTCCGACCAGACCACGCTTCGAGCATACTCCAATTCAGGCGAAAGATTTTTAGCCACCCCATTAACAGCAAACGCCACCCCATCCCTGACCCAATACCCAGCCGACCCATTAACCACAACCGCAACCCCGTCATGCAACTGGCCAGTCTCCCAGGAATGCGCCTGCCCATCAGGAATCGTTGCCAGCACAGCCTGCAACCCCGGACCTTCAACACTATCCACCCGCAACCCATAACCAACAGCAGACAGCACCACACCAAAGACAATCACCCCAACAGCCTGTTTAGGCTTCAGCCCAGCTTCTGCCGCTGCCTTCTTATTACTGATACCAATCCCGGCAAACAACACCAGCAACCCACCAACAATAATCAAAGCCCATGCCATACCCGTCCCCCTGTGTTCATTCTGTTGAACCTACTCCCCGAAAAACATCGGGGAGAGAATAATATACGTCGTTTGACGTAACAGACTATCAACCCAGATCAACTTAACCAACCTCCCCACGCCATAAGGCGTACAAGATACAGATTCAGATAATCACAGCCACCAGGTGATAAAAACAAATCCGACTCGACAATAAACTCCGCCACAGCCGAGAAAAACTCCCTGCTCCGGAAAAATCGCACTCCTCCTCACCACGCCTTCGCGCTTTTTGGATCAATTTTGTGCAACTTTTCGATGAGTGCATAAGCCCTTCAATCCCCGCCATTACTGGCGGCTCCGCAGGAATTCCCCCTTTGCACACAATGCAAAAAAATGAAGAACTGTGCAAACTCATTGCACCACAGGAAAAAACAAAAACGCTCCTGCACCCCTTTATCGGCAAGGGCTAAGGAAGTTTTTTAAAAAAAGGGATGCAAGGAAAGTGGAGGCGAGTACCGGAGTCGAACCGGTCTAAATGGAGTTGCAGTCCACTGCATA
>NZ_JAHHPM010000429.1 GCF_024606345.1 Endozoicomonas sp. YOMI1 | reverse complement strand
ATTAGAGCTGTTCAGAATTATAACAGTCAGCTTTTGATGGGTGCTGAATAGTTACAATTATTAAATACCAGGGAAACCATCATTCAGAAGCGTTCAGGAGAGATTTTCTGGAAAACACGGTTAATGGCAAAAGCACCGTCAGGGTGGCAAAAGACTGGAACCTGAGAATCGACAAGCTGGAAGTTAAAGAAAGCAATTTAACGAGAACGGATGATGATTTAAACAAAACCTACCCTTTTTATTTTAGCGTGATTGCCCATGTCAGCCCTGACCCAAAATTCTGGGGGCTCAATGAAATGGATTAACCATGTCTCCGGGGTGAACCCTGACCGATGCCATGACAGTGTCCAGCACCGCTGGCCCATACAGCGACCGGTGATTTTTGGACCAATTTATTGCAACCGCACGACTACATGGATGCAGGAGCCAGAGCAAAGCAGGAGCACGCGTAGGGCAGTCTATTTCCGGACAGCCTCCCGAAGCAGCTCCGCCTCGCCCTACAGTGACAGCAGGTGATCGACATACTGCATTGTTGGATGATTAAGCGGCAGAAACCTGACCGCCTCCTTCATTGGTAGTCCGTTGTCAGGCAGACACTTGACCAGCCGACCCCGGATGCTGGCCCGGCAGTAGAATTGGAGAGAGTGAGGTACAGACATGAAATTCTGGATTGCTTCTTTTATGGCTTCTGTCCTTGCACATTGACAGGCTGTCCGTCCATTCCAGTCTTTGAATTTCGGGTCAGCCCCGTTGACCAGCAGAGTCTTGACAATATCACGGTGACCAGCCTCAGCTGCCCTGTGCAGCAGGGTTTTATGGAAAAAATCGGGAATATTCGGGTCAGCCCCGTTGACCAGTGCCGCCTCAACTTGATCTTTCCATCCTTCATAGACAAGTTTCGGTAACAGGCTGTTCCAGTCCGGCTGATGGGTTACAGGTAACAGGATTTTGTATGCATCCGGGTAATCACTGGTAAGTGCAGATTTCAAGGCTTTCCATCCAGCCCCGTCCTTGAGGTTCGGGTCAGCCCCTCTGTCCAGCAGGGTCTTGACCATAGGATGGTGACCAACGGCAGCTGCCCGGTGCAGCGGGGTGTAATGACCACTATCGGGAATATTTGGGTTAGCCCCATAGTCCAGCAGGGTCTCGACAATAGCATGGTGGCCAGCCGTAGCTGCTCCTCCTAAAGGTGTATCACCATCACTGTCCTGGATATTCGGGTTAGCCCCCCTGGCCAGTGCCGCCTCAACTTGATCCTTCCACCCTGAACGGGAAAATACCTGTAACAGGCTGTTCCAGTCCGGCTGATGAGTTTTAGGTAGCAGTGAATCGTACACATCGCGATGACGGTTGCCAGCTGCACATTGCAAAGGTGTCCATCCATTTACGTCCTTGAGGTCCGCGTCAGCTCCATTGGCCAGCAGGGGCTCGACCATAGCATGGTGACCTTCGAGAGCTGCATAATGCAAGGTTGTCCTTCCATTAATGTCCTTGAGGTTTGGGTCAGCCCCGAAGGTCAGCAGGGTCTTGGCAATAACATGGTGACCAGCGTTAACTGCCCGGTGCAGCGGGGTTTCATTGTTATTTCCGGGAATATCCGGGTCAGCCCCCTTGTCCAGCAAGGTTTTGACCATAGCATGGTCACCACAGACAACTGCATGTTCTAGCGAATTCATGGCATACTCCGGCACTAAAAAATCAGGTTTGATCCGTCGATAGGTTACCTTCCTGACCCTTGCTATTCTGGTGCTGCGTCCAGTTTAGATAGGTTTTGCCGGTTTGCTGCCTGACCATGGCAATACAGTTATCCACAGGACAGGTGATCTGGCACAGGTTGCACCCTTCACAGGCCTCCTCGATCACATCAAACCGGCGTGTTTTATCGGTGTTATCAAGAAAACGACAGAAACCGAGTATATGGTACACTCAGGGCCACCAATGACCTGCCAGGACAACTCCGGCTCGCTCTACAGGGACAGAGGGTGATAAACATATCGATACATCGGCTCAGGCAGCTCCAGCGAATCTAGCGCCTTCTTCATTGGCGGCCCGTTGCCAGCCAGGCCTTTGATCAGCCGACTCCGGATGCTGGCCCGGCAGCAGGATTGGAGAGACGGTAAACGAGGTACAGACATGAAATTCTGGATTATTTCTTTTATAGCTGGTCCTGCACATTGCAAGGCTGTCTTGCCAAGACTGTGTTTGAGGTTCGGGTTAGCCCCATTGGCCAGCAGGATCTTGACAATAGCATAGTGACCCTGGTCAGCTGCATGGTGCAGCGGGGTATAATCGTTAAATCCGGGGATATTTGGGTCAGCCCCGCTGGCCAGCAGGATCTCGACAATAGCATAGTGACCCTGGTCAGCTGCATGGTGCAGCGGGGTGTAATCGTTAAATCCGGGAATATTTGGGTCAGCTCCGTTGGCCAGCAGGATCTCGACAATAGCATGGCAACCATGAATAGTTGCTCTTTCTAAAGGTGTATAACTATTACTGTCCTGGTAATTCGGGTTAGCCCCTTTGGCCAGTGCCGCCTCAACTTGATCCTTCCATCTAGAACGGGAAAATGTCAGTAATAGGCTGTCCCAGTCCGGCTGATGGGTTTTAGGTAACAGGGTTTTGTATACATCAAGATGACCATGGACAGCTGCATGTTGCAAGGCTGTCAGTCCATATCTGTTCTTGAGGTCCGCGTCAGCCCCTTTTTCCAGTAGGGTCGTGACAATAGCATGGTAACCATTGTCAGCTGCATAGTGCAGCGGGGTGTAATCGTTACATCCGGGAATATTTGGGTTAGCTCCGTTGGCCAGCAGGGTCTCGACAATAGCTTGGCAACCAACAGTAGCTGCTTTTCCTAAAGGTGTATTTCTATAACTGTCCTGGTTATTCGGGTTAGCCCCTTTGGCCAGTGCCGCCTCAACTTGATCCTTCCACCCTGAACAGGAAAATTCCTGTAACAGGCTATCCCAGTCCGGCTGATGGGTTATAGATAAAAGAGTTTTGTATACATTGAGATGACCTTTGGCAACTGCACGTTGCAGGGCTGTCCGTCCTTTTCTGTCCTTGAGTTTTGGGTCAGCCCCGTAGGTCAGCAGGGTCTCGACAATAGCATGTTGACCAGCTTTAACTGCCCGGTGCAGCGGGGTTTCATTACAATTTCCGATGATAATATTCGGGTCAGCCCCCTTGTCCAGCAGGGTTTTGACCATAGCATGGTCACCACAGTCAACTGCATATTCTAGCGAATTCATGACATACTCTGGCACTAAAAATCAGGTTTGCTCCGTCGATAGGTTACCTTCCTGCCCCTTGCTATTCGGGTGCTGCGTCCAGTTTAGATAGGATTTGCCGGTTTGCTGTCTGACCATGGCAATACAGTGATCCACAGGACAGGTGATCTGGCAGAGGTTGCACCCCACGCAGGCCTCCTCGATCACCTCAAACCGGCGTTGGGTTGACTGTTTTATCGGTGTTATGGCGATGGCCTGGTGGGCAGCATCTTCGCAGGCCGCATAGCATCGGCCGCATTGGATACAGCTGTCCTGATCAATGTGGGCAATGGTCTTGTAATTCAGATCCAGGTATTTCCAGTCGGTCAGATTGGGGACGGCAGCGCCTCGAAAGCTGTCCAGGGTTGGATAGTGTTTGCGGTCCATCCACCGGGACAGGCCATCAATCATGTCCTGCACAATCTTGAAACCGTTCATCATAGCGGCGGTACAAACCTGAACGGTGCCCGCCCCTAAAGCCATAAATTCGGCAGCGTCGCGCCAGGTACTGATACCGCCAATGGCCGAGATGGGCAGTCCGGCGGTGTCCGGGCTGCGGGCAATCTGCCCGACCATATTCAGGGCGATGGGTTTCACCGCTTCGCCACAATAACCACCACTGGTGAACTTATCGTTGACGGCGTGGTATCCCACCATTCGATCCAGATCAATACCGGTAATTGAGTTGATGGTATTGATCAACGATACGGCATCGGCACCACCGGCCTGAGCCGCTTCAGCAGCCACCACGATATTGGTGATATTGGGAGTGAGTTTAACCACAACGGGGAGGTTGCTGTACTGTTTGCACCAGCGGGTAACCATGGCGATATATTCCGGTACCTGACCAACCGCTGAGCCCATCCCCCGTTCCGGCATGCCGTGGGGACAGCCGAAATTCAGTTCGACACCATCACACCCGGTCTCCTCTACCTGGCTGAGGATGGCCTGCCAGCTTTCTTCTTTGCAGGGCACCATCAGCGAGACCAGCAGTGCCCGGTCGGGCCAGTCTTTTTTGGTCTGGCGTATTTCATCCAGATTCACCTGCAGCGGGCGATCGGTGATCAGTTCGATATTGTTAAACCCGATCACGTCACCACGGGTATTCCTGTGGCAGGAATAACGGGAACAAACATTGACCGGTGCCGGGTCTTCACCCAGGGTTTTCCAGACCGCACCGCCCCAGCCAGCTTCGAATGCCCGGTAGACATTGTAGGCTTTATCCGTTGGTGGCGCAGAAGCCAGCCAGAACGGATTAGGGGAGCGAATACCGAGGAAATTACTGGTTAAATCAGCCATTATCTGTCCCTCCCTGCAGGTATTGATCAATGGCCTGGGCCGCCCGTTTACCATGTTCAACCGCATGGACGGTCAGGTCTTCACCTTTATCAATGCAGTCGCCGCCGGCCCAGACGTTAACCAGCGACGTGCGAAAGTGGTCATCCGTTACTATACGGTTGCCTTTTATCGCAGGCCTGTCACTGGTATTGGCAAATGAATCCACCAGCAAATGCTGGCCGATGGCCTTGTAGAGTGTGTCTACCGGTAAAGTGGTCAGCTCACCGGTGCCCTGTAATTGGCCGTTGGTATCCAGCACGGTTTTTTCCAGCTGGATGGCGGTGATGGAGCCATCTTCAATTTCCAGGGCTGAAGGCTGAACCCAGGTGAGGATGCGAACACCATTGTCCCGGGCGAAAGCCTGTTCATGACCGGTTGCTGACATCTGTTCAGGGCCGCGACGATAGGCAATGGTGACGTCCTCTGCACCCAGCCGTTGGCATTGGCAGGCGATATCAATAGCGGTGTTGCCCCCGCCAATAACCACTATACGTCGGCCAACAGGCAGTTGGCTCAGATCATGGCACTGACGAAGGGAGGATATGGCCGGGAGGGCATCCTCAACACCTTCTGCTGCTTCGCCCTGGAGGCCTAATGAGTGGCAACCGCCCAACCCGAGCCCGAGAAACACCGCATCAAACTGCTCTCGCAATTGATCCAGGCTGAGATTCTGGCCAAGCCGACAGCGATACTCTGGGCAGATACCACCAATTTCCAGGATGAAGTCCACTTCCTGGCGGGCATAGCTATCCACCAGTTTGTAGTAGGCGATACCGAATTCATTGAGGCCTCCGGGCTTTTCCCGGGCATCAAACAAGGTAATGTTGTGACCTTGCCGGGCCAGATAATGTGCACAGGACAGTCCCGCCGGGCCTGCACCCACAACCGCGATGGCTTTTCCTGTTTCCGGCAGGCGGGTAAATGGATGGTCCGCTGACTGGCGGTTATCGATGGCGTAACGCTGCAGTAGACCGATCTTCACCGGACGGCACTCTGGCTGATGATTTCTGACGCAGGCCTGTTCGCAGAGAACCTCGGTTGGACAGACCCGGGCGCAGCTTCCTCCCAGAATATTGGCATCCAGAATGGCCTGTGCGGCACCGTCGATATTGTCAGTGGCGATACGGTTGATAAAGGAGGGAATATTGATGCCGGTGGGACAGGCCGGGATACAGGGTGCCGCTTCGCAATACAGGCATCGGCTGGCTTCAATATGAGCCTGGTAATCACTGAGGGCAGGTTTAATATCGGCAAAGTTGCGGCGGTACTGGTCCGCTGACAACCTGCCATTGTGGATATCGGGTTTATTCATGGCGGTTAATCCTCATCGAGTGTAAGAAGACTAGCAGCCAGAATGTATTCGGAAAGAATGCCGTATATGACTATATCTGCCCGTGGAAGACGAATTTATAATCTATAATCCAATAACATTTTTTCCGTAGATTCGTTAATGCTGCTCTATATTCTTGACCTTTTTGGCACTGCGGTTTTTGCGATTAGTGGTGTCTGGCTGGCCTGCCGGAAAGACATGGATCTGTTTGGCGCAATGGTGCTCGCCTTTGTGACTGCCGTTGGGGGCGGAACTATCAGAGACGTTTTACTCTCCACTACGCCCGTATTCTGGATAAAAGATACGCTTTACCTGCTGGTTATTCTGGCTACGACGCTGTTTGCCATCGTGGTTCGCCAGTGGCATGAGCGCAGCAAGTGGATTCTTCAGGTCTCTGATGCCCTGGGGCTGGCGGTCTTTGTGGTTATTGGCGTGACCAAATCTTTGTCATTTGGTGTGGAGCCATTGGTTGCCATTATGATGGGTGTATTGACTGGCTGTGGTGGTGGTGCCATTCGGGATATGCTGGCCGGGGAGATTCCCATGGTACTGAGAAAGGAGATCTATGCATCGGCTGCTATGGCAGGCGGCGCGGTGTTCATATTGCTGGAGCCATTGCTCAATAACATAAACTACACGTCAATTGTTGCGGCTGCAGTGGTTCTTCTTCTCAGGTTGATGGCGGTGTATAAAGGGTTGTCTCTGCCGAGATTTGGGTTGCCTATGTAGGAATTATTTAAGGACAATGACATAGTATCCGCTGTCCGCTACCCGAAAAGCCTGAACCGCTTGTACTTTTGCGGGAAGCGGGCGGCGACCCTCAGATATCAGAACCCCAATATTTCCTGACGATTTCCAGATAACCGGGCCAGTCATCCGCCAAATAACCCTTCAGAAAATCGACCCTTTGCTCTGCTTTTTTCAATAGATTTTTCGGGTGCCTCACGTAGGTAGGCTGATCTTCATCCTGAAAAGTATCATACTCCTCAAGGCCCAGCGTTTTATGACAGTCCATGATGAACTGGCCATTGAGATTATTGTTCTGGTCCACTTCAACGCAGCCGGAACGGACAATATTCAGGTAGGACATGGCGATTTTCTTTTCAGTATCTTCCGGGCCAACGTATAGCTCGGATTTGGGAAGGTAGGCATAAATCTCCACGTCATCATGGGTTCCAAGCACCTTATTCCTGTGATCCTCCCGGTAAAATGACACTTTATCTTTGGCTATTTTTACCCGATTGTACGCCCCTTCCCGCAGGTCAAAAGCTGGCAGGTCTTTGGTTTTCACGGCAAAGAGTAAGCCATTAACGGAATCTCCGGGGGATACTTCGATGTTCAGCGCTCTCTGTGAGGCTTTTGCTATCCAGAGATTCCACTTTCTGACCATGTCATGAATTCTGACCGGCAGGTACTCGGCATCTTTGGAATCTTCTGCGGTAGCGGTGCGGGCAAGCGTAGACATCAGGCTGCCATAGCCAAATATCCAGACCCTGTCATGATCACCGTCGGCTGCAAGGGTCAGGTTGCTGGTCATCAGGGATAACAGTAGCGTAAAAAAAATAGGTTTAGTTGATCTCATGGGTATGATCTGCCTTTTTAGTTATTGTTCTAACAGACTTTTTCCTGGTTCAAGTCAAAAATAAAGTCGCCATAATCACTGTCCCCAGATTAGTCGATCGACGGGATAGATCACTAACAACCCCGTTAGATTCAGTAACGGGAAATGGCAGTCTTGAATTTACCTGTGGACAACCTGCATCAGCACTCAGCATCGTGTCGCTTGAGAGCCCAGAGGATATGCTCCTGAACCAGCTCTGATGGATAATCCAGACGACTTTTCAGAGCTGCAATGACGCTGTCATTGCCCGGGGCGTTGCCCAGTGCCACGGCGATATTACGCAGCCAGCTTTCATAACCTGCCCTGCGGATAGGCGAGCCAGCGGTTCGTTCCAGAAACTGTTCTTCACTCCAGTGAAAAAGCTCCACCAGATCACTGGCATCCAAGTGATGACGAGGTTGAAAGTCCGGCTCCCGGGTTGGCTTGGCAAAACGGTTCCATGGGCAGGCCAGCTGGCAGTCATCACAGCCATAGATTCGATTGCCCATCAGAGGGCGCAGTTCTTCAGGAATGGGGCCCTTGTTTTCGATGGTCAGGTAAGAGATACAGCGACGGGCATCAACCTGATAAGGTGCCACAATGGCCCGGGTTGGGCACTTATCCATACAGGAGGTACAGCGTCCGCAGTGATTATTTTCGTAAGGCTTATCCACCGGCAGCGGGAGATTGGTGAACAGTTCCCCAAGAAAGAAAAATGAGCCAGCCTGGCGGTTCAGTATCAGTGAGTGCTTGCCCATCCAGCCCAGTCCTGCCTGTTGCGCCAATGGGCGTTCCATCACTGGCGCACTGTCCACAAAGGCACGATAGCCATGTTCACCAACGGCTGCTTCAATCTGCCTGCCCAGCCGGGTGAGCCGTTTGCGGATTAACTTATGGTAGTCCCGGCCCAGGGCATAGCGGGAGACATAGGCTTTTTCCGGCTCGTTGAGCAGCTTCACGGTTTGGGTATCCGCTGGCAGGTAATCCATGCGTGCCGAAATCACTCTTAATGAGCCGGGATGCAGTTGCTCCGGGTGTGCCCGCAGCTCCCGGTGCCGGGTCATGTAGGCCATATCGCCGTGATACCCTTTCGCCAGCCAGGCTTCCAGATGCTTAAGATCATGGTCAGGTATTTTGGCTTCAGTAATACCGATCTCCTGAAAGCCAAGCTCTCTGGCCCAGGTGCGAATTTTCCCAACGAGTTCTTCCATAGCCGGTGCTGGCGATGAGTCCGTCAATGTGGTTAAAGTGGATGGTAAAGATAAGGGTTCAGACACTGAATTGGATTAGCTCTTTTGGCATAGTTGGCATAGTTGGCATAGTTGGCATAGTTTGAATGCAGAATACAATCTCTATTGTACCATTGCGGGCACGCTTATGAATAAGAGCTTACCAGAGTCTCTCTACACCGCCGATCAGGTTCGACAACTGGATCATGTGGCCATCCACCAGCAAGGAATCCCGGGTTTTGAGCTGATGACCAGAGCGGCCCGGACAGTGTTATCCACGATTGTCCGCTATTGGCCACAAGCCGAAACCCTGCTGGTGTTGTGTGGGGCAGGAAACAATGGCGGCGATGGCTATATGGTCGCCAAACTGGCAAAAGAGCAGGGACTGAGGGTTTCGGTACTGGCTGTGAAAATTCCAGCAGAACTCAAAGGCGATGCCCTGACTGCCTGGCAGGCCTGCGTTGATGCTGACGTGGTTATTCGACCTTACGACAGTGAGCAGTCACTGTGTGCGGATGTGGTGGTGGATGCCATGCTCGGTACCGGGCTTTGCGGTGATGTGCGGGGCGACTATGAGGATGCCATAAAACGCCTGAATCATCTTGAAAACCCGGTGTGTGCTGTGGATATCCCATCCGGCCTTTGTGCTGATACTGGAGTTCCACTGGGAGAGGCGGTCAAGGCCAGGGTTACCGTCTCTTTTATAGGCCTGAAGCAGGGGCTGATGACAGGGCTGGGGCCAGAGTACTGTGGTGAGCTGGTCTTTAATGACCTGGGCGTGCCTGAACCGGTCTATCAAGCCGTTCCTTCTTATTGCCGACGAATTTCATCGGGGCAGTTTTGCGGCTGGCTGTCACCCAGAAGCCGTGCCGCCCATAAAGGCGACTTTGGGCATGTGCTGCTCATCGGTGGTAACAAAGGGATGCCGGGGGCTATCATTATGGCCGCTGAGTCCGCCATCCATTGCGGTGCTGGCCGTGTTACTGTTGTTACCCGCAAGCGACACCTTGCCGCGCTGGCGGTTCGCTGCCCAGAGGTGATGGGGGTATCGGTAAAGAGCCGGTCTGGCCTTGGTTCTCTCGCTGAAGGAAAGAATGCCATAGTTATTGGTCCCGGCCTGGGCAGAGATGACTGGGGGCTGAAGCTGCTGAAGGATGCCCTGGCGGCAGAGTGCCCGGTGGTGCTGGATGCTGATGCACTGAACCTGTTATCGGATCATCCACAATTGCTAAATGGGCGAAAGTCTCCGATTATTGTCACCCCTCACCCCGGCGAGTTGGCTCGCTTATCGGGTTTGGATATACCAGCGATTCAGAATAATCGATTTGCAGCGCTGGTAGACAATCATCGACAATTAACCGCTCTTATTGGCGAGCGTGAAGCGCAAGGGCAGCCAGAGATTGCCCTGCTACTGAAAGGGGCGGGAACGCTGATTTTTGATGGCCAAAACACCGCGCTGTGCTCTGATGGCAACCCCGGTATGGCGGTGGCTGGTATGGGGGATGTGCTCAGTGGTGTTATTGGCGCACTGCTTGCCCAGGGTCTGAGACCTTTCAAGGCTGCCCGGATGGCGGTCTGGCTGCATGCATCTGCCGCAGATGAGATGGTTGCCGGTCAGGGAGAAACTGGCTTAAGGGCAACGGAGTTGATTCCGGTGATTCGGCAACGATTGAATTTTATTATTGATCATTAAGGGCCAGGCATTGGTAACTGGCTGTTTGGAAAGGCTTATGCAAGGCAGATATGAACTGCTAATAGAAAATGAAGACGCCATGGTGGCGTTGGGGGGACATATGGCAGAAGCCCTGGGTGACCGGGGCATTGTTTTTCTGCGTGGTGATCTTGGTGCGGGTAAAACCACATTCTGCCGGGGCGTCCTTCGGCATCTTGGTCATCAGGGCGCGGTAAAAAGCCCGACCTATACACTGGTAGAGCCTTACGAGGTAAATAACCACAAGGTTTACCACTTTGATCTTTATCGCCTTGCCGACCCTGAGGAATTGGAGTTTATTGGCGGTCGGGACTATTTCAGTGAAGCGGCGCTTTGTCTGGTTGAGTGGCCATCCCGTGGCCAGGGCGAGCTGCCAGAGGCTGATCTGGACATTACCTTTGCCTATCATTCTTTTGACAAGAGTGAGTTGCCCGGAAGGAAAGCGACGATTGTCGCAGGTACTGAGACAGGGAAGAGTGCGCTGGCAACCATAAGAGCACTTCAGGGGGGCGGATGAGTCAGAAAACAGGGGTTGCTCGCCGGGTTCTGGCCAGGCTTGCCATAAAACAGTGGGCAGCAATCTTTACCCGTACTGGTAAAAAAGCCTCCTCTGCAAATGAGTTTGACCCGGTGTTTTCCGGTGGCAGGCGTCGTTTCGTTAAGCAGCTGGGTATCCTGGCCGTGGGTTTTGCCGCCTTGAAGGCCCAGGTAGCCGAAGCAGTCTATAAGCTGATTAAAAATGTCAGACTCTGGCGGTCGCCGGATAAAACACGACTAGTGTTCGATGTTTCCGATGCGGTTGAACACAACAAATTCCACCTGAGCAACCCCAGCCGACTGGTTATTGATGTTGACGGTGCCCGGCTCAGTGGCTCATTCAGTAGCTTGCAGCTGAAAGATACACCGATTCAAAAGATCCGCCATGGTGCCCGTAATCAGAGTGACCTGCGGATCGTGCTGGACCTCAGTGAAAAGGTGTCCAGCGAAAGCTTTTTGCTGAAACCCAATGCGACGTATGGCCACCGTCTGGTGGTTGACCTGTTTGATGATAAGAGCAGAAAGCCAAAGCCAGTGGTAAAACAGAAGCCCGCTGATTATCGGGATATTGTCGTGGCGATAGATGCAGGCCACGGTGGTGAAGATCCCGGGGCCATTGCCTACGGCGGTGGCTATGAGAAACATGTAACCCTGGCGATAGCCAAAGAACTGGCCGCCCTGCTGGGTAGGGAAAAGGGGTTCCGGCCGGTGCTGGTTCGAACCGGTGACTACTATATTGATCTGCGCCGGAGAACCCAGATAGCCCGTGATAATAAAGCCGACTTGTTTATCTCCATTCATGCGGATGGTTTTAAAGATCGTCGGGCAAAGGGGGCTTCTGTATTTGCTTTGTCCCGCCGTGGTGCAACGTCTGAAACTGCCCGCTGGCTGGCCCAGAAAGAGAATGCATCAGACCAGATCGGGGGTGAAGGGGGTATATCCCTGGGGGATAAGGATGATGTTCTGGCAGGGGTTCTGCTGGATCTATCCATGACGTCAACGCTATCGTCCAGCCTGGAAGTGGGAAATAAAGTTCTGGCCAATATGGGTGGGATTAACCAGCTGCATAAAAAACAGGTGGAACAGGCAGGCTTTGTGGTGCTGAAGTCTCCGGATATTCCATCCATCCTGGTAGAAACCGGGTTTATCACCAACCCTGAAGAGGCCAGAAAACTGAAGAGCCGCAATCACCAGAAAGCGATGGCGAAAGCCATTTTCAATGGTGTCAAAAGCTGGTTTTTTAAGAAGCCGCCACCGGACACACTGGTTGCCAAGTGGAAACAGGAGGGTACCCTTAACACCCGGCCATCACGGTATGTGATTAAACCCGGGGATACGCTGTCAGAGATTGCCGATCAGTTTGATATCAGTATGAATGACCTGAAACGTATTAACCGGCTATCCAGCGCCAATACTATTCGTGTGGGTCAGGTGCTTCAGATTCCTGATTAAGCCGTGATGTAGGCTGCAATACCGATGATATTTTTCAGACATAAAAGAACAGATTGCTGCGCGGCAAAAAAGCCAGCGCAGCCCTTTTGCATTAGATTACTTCTCCGGGGCGTCGATGTTCCAGATGCTGACATTATTATCGTCACCACAAGTCAACAATATCCTTCCGGAGGAACTTAAACTGCCTGTTCGGACTCTGCTGGCACCATGGCTCCCAGCTGCCTTTTGGTGCCAATGGCCACTGCTGTCGTAGCCGTAGATTTTAAATTCACTCGCTTTGTCCTGGTCAAAAGCCATAATCTGGAGCATTGCGTGGCTCTGGATGGGCTCTTCGCTGACATTCTCAATAACACCTCGCTCGGTCCATAAACCGTTATCATCACAACCCCATAAGATGATTGAATGTTGACGACTAAGACCGTCACGACAGTGAAGCCTGAGCATCTGCTCCGAAGCGCTGAATACGACTTTATCGATATTGAAAGTTCCGATGGCAAATGCAGGGCGGTAGATTGAAGCTTTGGCAATGGAGTTACCCTCACTGTCAAATCCCCAGATTCTGGCGCTAAGTCCTTCATCTTCAGAATATGTGGTCAGAACATAGCGCCCGGACGGGCTGATGTTGACCCTTTCAAAAATCTTTTGTGTATTGATTGTTTTGAACTGTGTGTTAACTTTATTGATGTCATGCAGGACATGAACAGCGTTTCGAGTCTGGATCATAATACAGTTGGCTTCCGGGATAGCGCTGAAGCAGGCTCGTTCAAGATAATGGTACGAGCTTGCATGTACCTTTCTCCATTCACCCTCACTGTCATACTCCAGGATTTGCACAAAGCGATTTTTGACATCATAAATCAGAATCAGATCTTCTAATGCACTAAATTCCCATTTTATACGTGACGGATCTCCAGAAACTACCTCAGTTTGAACATATCTACCTTCGTTGTTCCTACTCCAGATTCTGATTTTTCCATCATAAGTTTTGATTATAAGATGCCGTGCTGACTCGCTGAATTTGGCCTCCCAAATGTGCCCAAAGTAATTAAAGGAGCCCATCTCTTGCCATTTGTCACCAACACGGCCAATAATTCTCAGTTGGTTATTTTCTCGTGGTTTATCACTTTCGGTGAAAATAACCGCATGATGTCCAGCCTTACTGAAGGCAGCCTCGACCCTATTGCCGTGGCTGTCAAATGAATATTGAGTTCCGACACGACCATCAGCGCTAATGTTCAGAAGTGCTGCGCCAGTTTTTGAAGTGACCAGGACGTCATTGCCGCCGGGGCTGAATTCGAAAGATAGATCCTGATACCCGCTGACCAAACATCTGGGAACCCAGCCGCCATTACCGTTACAAACGTGAATTGCGAATGTATCATGGTGGTTATCGGAACTACTGGTGATCACCAATGCCCGTTCTGTGGGTGAAAAGCAAACGCTGCTAACACAGCCGCTATAATTTATCTTCGCCTGTTCTACCCAGTTGCCCCCTTCCTCAAAGCACCAGACTTTGCAGAGTCCTTCTGCCGCAGCCAACCCATAGTGACCGGAAGGGCTGAAGGTGGCTTTTTCAATATTTTTGCTCCTGAATACGCCTTCCTCCCGCCAGTCCCCCAGGTCATCGCAACTCCAGAAATGGACTTCATTTTCACCCTGGATCAGGGCGTGGCGTTCCGAAGGACTTAGCTTGGCGTTTTTGATCCTCCCATCAAGATGAACCACCGCTTTTCGCTCCAGTTGATATTGATCCCACTGGATCATCTGTTTTATGTCCCTGGAAAACGTCAGTTGAGAGGGGATGAATTGCTCGTCCTGAGAATCCGGGGGTATACCTAATGTGCGAGTCATATCAGACCTGCCACGAATACCCTCTTCCGGGTATGTGTTCTGCTTTGTTTGGGCTTCAACAGTGCTGACATATATGCGTTGAAATGGCGAATTTTTCTTAATGTCGCGGGAGGTAACTGCTGCGAACTTGAGCTGTCCAACCTCTTTTTGCAACTCCAAAATCTCAGCGCAGCTGAGGTGAGTGGCAATGTCCCCGGATTTTTTCAAAGGAATCCCGTAAAAATACGACGAATTACCGGAAGCTTCTGAGTCAGCCTGATCTGCACTTTGATCAACTTTACTGGCGTGAGTCGCGGCTAATCTTGCTGCTATTTCACTGCTATCAAAACAAAAATTCATTTTTTAATCTCCTTATTACATTTTGTTAACAACTTACTCTGAGGGGGTGATCTTCCAGATGCTGGCGCGTTTGTCGTCACCACAGGTCAACAGCATTCGTCCAGAGGGGCTGAAACTGCCTGAAGAGAGGGTGGCACCATGGTTCCCTTCTGCTTTTTGGCACCAATTGCCATAACGGTCGTAGCCGAAGATTTTAAAGTCACCGTCCTGTTCCTCGTCGTCGGCCAATATCTGGAGCATCCCGTGACTGTGGACAGGTTCCTCGGTCAATGGGTCACAGACAGCGTTGTCAACAACGCCTCTCTCGGTCCATAAGCCGTTATCATCACACCCCCAAAGGATGATGGTATTCAGAGCAAAAAGATCACCGCCGTAGAGCCGGAGCAACTGCTCCGAAGCGTTGAATATGGCTTTATTAACCCTGAAATAGTTTTTGGCAGATGCAGGACGGTAAATCCTGGTTTTGGCAAACGATTTACCCTCGCTGTCAAAACTCCAGATCTTGGCAATAAGCCCATCACGGCCACAATGAGTGGTCAGAACATAGCGTCCTGATGGGCTGATGCTTGCATTATTAATTATCTCTTGTGAATGGATTGTTTTAATTTGGCAACGGCCTTCGTTGCTAACATGCACGACATGAACATCCTCCTGCTCCCTGATCATAATACAGTTGGATGCCGGGTCATCGCTGAAGCAGGCTCCCTGCGAATAATAATAAGACTTATTATGTGAAATTTCCCAGTGGCCCGAACGGTTATAATTCAGGATGTGGACATTGCCATTGTCAGGATTGTGAGTCAGGAAGATGTCTTCTGATGCACTGAATTGCGTAGCCGCACATGACGGTTGGTCAGTAATTACCGTCTTTTGAACATAGTTGCCCTGGTCATTCAAACTCCATAGTCTGATTTTATTGTCCCTGGTGTGGATCATTAGATGCCGTGCTGAGTTACTGAATTTGACATCAAAAATGTTCTTCTTGAGGGATCCCAACTCTTGCCACTTGTCGCCCATACGGCCAATGATTGTCAGTGTATTTTCATCTGAATCCACAGTCTTGGTGAAGATGACAGCACGATCTCCAGCCGGACTGAATTCAGCGTTCACTTTTCTGTTGCCAGTGGGATATGAATATTGGCATCTGACCTCGCCGTCGTAGTCAATGCTCAGTATTTCAACACCACTTTTGGAAGTGACCAGTAGGTAATTACCGGAAGGACTGAATTGAAAAGACAAATTCCCAAACCCACTGTTCATGTATCCCGGTATCCAGCCTCTATCGCCATGACGAACGCAGATCATCAATGCATCACGGCCGCTATTGTCACTGCTGGCGATGGCCAGTGCCCGCTCTATGGGGGAAAATTGAACATTCTTAATCCTGCCGATATTACTTGTCGCTACCTGTTCAACCCAGTTGGTCCCGCCGTCAAAGCTCCAGACTTTGCACAACCCTTCTGCCGCCGCCAACACATAGTGCCCGGAAGTGCTGAAGATGGCGGTGTTATCTGGTTGGATTCTGAGTACGACTTCCTCCCGCCAATCATCCTTGTCATCACAACTCCAGCAGCGGACTTCATGGGAGCCCTGAAACAGGACATGGCGTTCCAAGGGGCTGAAAATGGCTTTTATGCTCTGATCATCAACAAAATGAGCAACCCCTTTTCTCTCAAGTTCAAACTCGCGGCATTCGATCATCTGACGTACCATCTCAGAGAATACCGGTTGGCGAGTGATGAATTGATCGTTCTGAGCGTTCGGGGGGATACCGAAGCTGTTTGCAATTATCGTGGAAGCCGCTTGTTTCACCACTTTCCCGGGGGCAGGTCCGGTGACTGAGAGGTCAGTGGATGGCCTTTTCAGTGCTTTTAGTCTGGTGTCACTGGCTAAACCCGTACCCCATGTACCTGCTGTGATCGCCTTTTCAAATCCGCCAGGAACACACCCAGAATTAGTGTTCTGCCTGGTTTCAGCTTCGTCAGTGCTGACATATATGTATTTAAAAGGCCAATTTTCCTTAATGTCACGGGAGTTGACCGCCGCCAAATGGATCTGCCCAAACTCTTTTTGTAACTCCAAAATTTCACCACAGCTCAGATGAGTAGAAATATCGCCGAGTTTGTTCAAAGGTATCCCGGAAAAATGCAACGAATTAGCGGAAGTTTCAGCGTTGGCCTTATTTGAACTTAGACTCATTACACTGTCATGAGTAAACTTTGGTTTTTTTATAGCTTGCTCATTACCAAAACAAGGATTCATTTTTTTTATCTCATTAAATTTCGGGGAGAGAAGGAATTTTATTTGAAATGGTTATTCCTGCTCAGATTGTGGCCTGATCCATTATTGAGACTTCACGAAAAGACTGCTTTACGGTGAAAGATCTCATTCTTTCTTATTTAGGACATTGGTATTAATAAAAAGTTCAGATTTAATAATTTTCTCAGAAGCCGTTGAATAGCTAACCGGCTTTGTTATAAGAAGTCAGGGTAACTTTGGTACCAATGCAAATTTGCAGAGATTATTCCTGCACAGGGAACTTATGAAAACAATATTGATCTAATAGGCAGGATTTCTTACCTTAAGCCTTTTGCTGGGGTGCCTGCTAAAAGATAAGAGATAAGGAATTGCCCCGGAATAATTTGCACATTTCTGAGTTTCAAAACTACGTTCGTCCTGAGCCTGTCGAAGGGCGTG
>NZ_JAHHPM010000428.1 GCF_024606345.1 Endozoicomonas sp. YOMI1 | reverse complement strand
AATAGCCCCGCTATTCTCCTCAGAATCAGAAATTTTTATCCTCAATTTCTCGCAATCCTCGCTACGGGCGCTATTCTCGGACAGCCTCCTAGTACATTATTTCAATGAGTTTGATGTTTACTTTCACCCTGAGAGAATTACACTGAGAGAATTACAGGACATCCAAAGAACCTACAACCAGAATAACCAAATATCAGACTGGTAGATCTAAAAAATCAGGTTTTTTGTTGAATCAATGCCCAGAAAGGACAAAGGCAATCAGCGCTTTAATAAAACATCATTTGAGCACCCAGACTGCTCAGGACTTGAGTGGGGAGGGACAGAAAGCAGAATGATATCACATTGGCGTAAGCAGCTTAGGCCGGAAACAGTAAAGCGCTGCCAACTTGGCCGTTAAATCAGGATTTTCCCACTTCCTGAGCATAGCTTTTCAGTGATGCCAGCGTTCCAATGGCCCGATAGAAACGATTATTCCATTGCATGGTTTTAATCCATTCATCTGGTGGAGTATCAAGGCGCTCAAGTATTGAAGGAATACTGTCGTTTATACTGCCTCGCTTGCCCTGGCGAATGACTCTCCCCTACCAGTCAACCAATTCAAAGTAACTGCCGCAGGCCAATTTCTTGAGGGTTCTGGCGACGGCTCCCGAGAAGGCGATCGCCCGCTGTGCCGAGTTGCCCTCTTCTGGCTCGTTTGCGATTTGGGTCGGTTTTGGAGCCCGTAAAGCAGCCAAAGAGATCCGCCAACTGGCCAGTTAATGTCCGCAAGGCCTAGGGCAACTGGAACACCTCCAACATTCACGAATAGGCGTCTTTGATTGTACAAATATGTTTTTTATCACCGTAAACGACAATGATTGTGTATAATGAAAGACCTGATACCAGAGTCTCTCTCTCAGGAGTCTCTCTCTCAGGATTTTCGGCAAAAGACGTTGCAATCTCGCCGTATAGTCTACACTCAAATCGCGCTGGCCAGACAGGTAAATCGGCTTTGGACTCCATTACAATCTCCGGTTCATCCTCACCCCGACTATCCAGCATATTGCCAGATAGTGCGGAAAAAACACAACTCTTCGGTAAGGGGCTCAAGCATGGCAGGCATTTTCGGTAAAACACTTTGCAATCCCTCAGTATGGTCTAGAATCAATTCCCCAATTGGTCGAACGGGTAAGTCTATTATGGATTCCATTGCAGCCTCCGATGCACCCTCAGCCCGGCTGTCCAGCGTACCGCCAGATAGTGCGAAAAAAGTACAAGTCTTTGGCAAGGTAATCAATTTGCAGCCTGCTGACAATGCTGACAATAAAGTCACCTCTGGGGATTGTCGTGCCCAGTCTCCAGCCCCGGTTTCACAAAGTCTCCTGGAGCGGCTTATAGGCAATTATCACGCCAATCCACACCTGTACGATTTCCTTCATCGGATATCGTTGAACGCAGACAATAGTGTTTACCTTGCTGATGGTGGTGGACAACTTGTCAATTGCCGTAAATTGGGCCAATGGAAAGTCACTGAAAGCAGTGTTCCGGAAAAGTATACGTTGCACATTACAAACCTGAGAGATGAGTCCAACGAACATCAGAGTAGCAAGCCAGACTCCAGAAACATTACGGTTGATTTCAAAATCGTTGATGAGACCAAAACCATGATTATGGAGATACCCGCCAAAACGAGACCAACCTTAACCTGTTTTTCCAAACTGGTTTTTGACCAAGATCCGTTCAATTTGGTTTATGGCGATGCAGATACCCCGCCTAACCTGTACAACTTGTTCAGAGGCAAAGAAACTCGGGAATCAGAAAACGAGTTCTACGACATGTCCAGAGCCATTATCGATAACCCACTTTCGTAATTATTTGGTGATCTCATTCTTTGTGACCAATCGCCTTTGTATGGTTTCAGCAAATAGTCATCCACTACCGAGCGGGCTTTACAGGGCGGGCTTTACAGGACATCCAAACGGGCTTTACAGAACGGGCTTTACAGGGCTTTACAGGGCTTTACAGGACATCCAAAGAACCTACATCCAGAATAACCAAATATCATGACCCGTAGATCCAAAAAAATCAGGGTTTTTGTCGATAATCAATGCCCAGAAAGGACAAAGGCAATCAGCGCTTTAATAAAACATCATTTATGAGCAGCCAGACTGCCCAAGACTTGAGTGGAGAGGGACAGAAATCAGAATGATATCACATTGACGTAAACAGCTTAGACCGGAAACAGTAAAGTGCTGGCACTTTGGCCATGCACCCAGGATTCTCCCTTTGAAAGGTTTCAGTTAAATATTGCCAATACATTACTTTGCAACCAAGCTTGGTTCAGCAGGCCTCCTGTTGCCACGATGAAGGCTATGCGCAGCCTTAAAGCCCGGGTAGCAGTGAGAACTGCTCATATTTGACTTAATCGCCAGATTAAAACTTTAGAGTCGAGTGACAGCTAACTGCTTACTGATGAATCCCTCTCGATAGGTGTATCCATGTTCCCCAATTGTTCAAACTCTCTAGTTGCCGACCTTTCAGGAGAAAAAATTAAGCAACAAAACAAAAAGCTAAACATCGCCCCCGCTCCCGCCCGGGAGGCGCGATCGCAGCCTCTTACTGTGGCTCAAGGAGTGGTGAAGATGCTAGAAAATCTGGGAGTTCAATATGCCTTTGGGGTCTCGGGGGGAGCGATCGCCCCGATCTGGGCCAGTCTGGAGAAGAGTTCGATCGGGGTATATCACTTTCGCCACGAATCGGGGGCGGCTTTTGCTGCTGTCGAGTCCCATTTCGCGAGCGATCGGCCCGTCGCCGTGTTCGCTACAACGGGCCCGGGAATTACTAACATCCTGACTGGACTGTTCGCAGCCCGATGGGAAGGCGCAAAGGTCATTTTTCTCTCTCCTTTCACCTCAGCTCCTCAGCGAGGTCGTTGGGCTTTCCAGGAAACCAGCGCTTATACCATGCCCATTGCAAGTCTCTTTACCTCTGGAGAGCTATTCCATTACGCTGCCACTCTGGAGTCTGCCGAGGAACTTGCAGCAGTTTCTCGAAGGCTGACTCTAGGTCTGACTCAGCCGGGAGGCTTTGTCGCCCATGTAAGTATTCCTACTGCCATCCAGTCGAGCTTGCTGGAGGTTCCATTGCCGCAGGCCAATTTCTTGGGGGCTCTGGCGACGGCTCCCGAGAAGCAGAAACTTTCTCGATCCAGTCGGACGCAGGAGCCTTCATTAAGAGGTTATTGAAGCATTTTCCCGATCGCCCTCATAGGGAAATGGCAGTTACCCTGCCCCGGGACGAAAGCGCAGCTATTCAACCCAGACTGCGCGGTCCGGTACGTCCCGAGGTATTGATGGAGGCAATTCAGGAGGTTGTCGTGGAGGGGAGCGATGCAGTGGTGATGGTCGAGGCGGGGAACTCTTTTGCCTGGGGGACCCATACCCTGCGCTTTGACCAATCGGAACGCTACCGGGTCAGTACCGGCTTTGGGTCAATGGGTCATGCATGTACGGGGGTGTTAGGTGCTGCTTTGGCAAACCACAATAAGGCTGTGGCCATTCTTGGGGATGGGGCGATGTTGATGAACAACGAAGTCAACACGGCAGCGAAATACCAAATTTCTGCTGTCTGGATTGTCCTCAACGACGCCTGCTACAACATGTGCGACCAGGGGATGGCTTTGTTGGGATTCGAGGGTGTGGATACCCAGATAATACCTAAAGCGGTTTTCGTAGCCATCGCTCGCGGTATGGGAGCTGATGGCATCTGCGTCCAACGGGAATCAGAGCTTCGGTCGGCTCTGGAAAAAGCCATGGCATCCACTGCCCCGTTTGTTGTTGATGTGGCGATCGAGCGGACTCAGCCAGCACCGTTCGGGCCCCGCATTCAGAGTCTGGTTGCACAAGGAGCCAAGTAGTCAAATAAAGTTCCTGCATTCATTCAGTTGTGGCAGAGAATTGGACAAAAAAAATCCGTTTTGTTCGGCAAATAGAACCACTACTCACCTTACAAAACGGAATTTTTATCCTCAATTTTCTGCCATCCTTCTTAAGGGTGCACCCAGAAGGGTGCTATTATCGGACAACCTTCTGGTAGAAGAGGGTCGTCAGGATGGGCACTATTTTTTCAGGCACTCTCATCGATTTCCATTGCCTGTTCTGCATCGGTCCGGTTGGCGGGTCTCAGTGCCTTATCCATCAACATGATTGACCAGGCCTGGCCATTAGCCCCTCCAGCATAAACCTGACCGTTTAAATCCAGGTTATACCATTCACTCAACCCCTTGCGTCTGTCACCTGCCTCGTGCAACTTCGTCAACAGCTCTTCGACCTCAGGGGTACGGGTCATATGATTGGCCAGAGCGTCAATCACCCGGTATTCGATCTGCGGCCATACCAGAAAACCTTTGCTGTTTTGCAACAAGGCCACTTCATGAGGGTTGGCCATATTGATGGGAGAGAACACCTTCAGGCCAGCATCCGTCAGTTGCGAGCGAATCAGTTTCACTGCCGCCGGGTGATCTTCCGGGTTGACCAGCCCGTTCTCAATGGCCAGTGCCAGCCCCTGCAGGTTGACTTCCTTACCCTCCAGAAAATCCTTGTTGGCATTAATCAGGGGAGTGATGTAGTTCTCCGGCGTAGTGGTAGGCTTGCGGCCTGTGAGATGATCCGAATCGATAAAGTCCCTTGGGGCAAATTTGCCATCCTCGGAATAAATAAAGGTTTTTTTAATCAGCTGGCCGAACTGCTCCAGTGCAACGCTGGCCCGGGCCTGGGGGTTATCATCAAGCAAGGCGGCAATAAAGCCGGAAGCGGGCGTTGTTCCGGATGGGTAATATTTACTCAGTTCGGTCTTGAGCTGGGGGCCGATCTCATCCAGATGACGGGCCAGTCCGGTGAAGCCCTGATAGAGAAAACAGGCATTACTGCACAGCAGTTTTTCAAACATGTAGGGATCGAGCATGTCACGGTTATCGCCACCCTGGGGCAAGCCATTGGCCGGGTCCAGTACGCTCTTGTCAAGGTAGGCCATGGCGTGGGCAAGGTTGGGAACCAGCTCCCGGACCCGGTCCTTTTGCTCCTGACTGCCGGCAAGGTCCAGCAGTTTGGCCATGGAACGAATAAAGTGAATTTCGCTGTCGGTGGTGCCCGGCGTTAATGTGCCGAGGGTGTCGGCCAGTAGGCCTTTCAAAGTATGGCTCGGTTTGGGTACCTTCAGGCCATCCACATTGGCCTGTTCGCAGGCCATTTGATAGCAGGAATAAAGCTGGTTGAGTTTGGTCTTCAGCTCTTCCGGCGCGATGGTTTTCAGGGACTCCGAATCCAGAGTGGGCATGGCGATCTTGGGGTAATTTTCTGCCATAAAGTCACGCAGCTGATGGTACCAGCCAAGCCCGGAGTCTCCCCCGAGCGCCCGGTGATAGACAAATTCGCCCAATAATGGGTCTGGAATCACCACCTGAGGAATCAGTCCATAGCTGAACTGCTTGCGGGCAATGGTTGCCAGAGAGTCAGTCAGCTGCTTGAAGGCCTCAGGCGGGGCGACGTCCACCTCGTCCAGGGTCTGGGTCATAATACCAAAATCACGCATCCATACTGTTTGTCCATAGCGATCTCCAAGGGATGCGGGCAGCCCCCGGCTGATCAGGGATTGCTTCATGGTCTGGGCGAGCCGCAGTTTATCGTCACCGCTCTGGTCATTAATGAATTTGTCTACGGCGCTCTTCAATGCCTGAGTCAGGCCCTTCTGACGGGTCAGGCTACCATCGGAATATTCCAACCAGTAGTCCCTGACGCCTTTGTCTTGCAGAGTCTCAATTACCCTCTGGCGCAGACCTTTAACCTGTGGCTCCAGCACCGCATCGTTTTCGTCACAACCATCTCTATGGCCAAATATCATCAGGTTGAAAGCTGCTTTCTGTTCTGCACTGAGGGTATGATATTCGGATTGGAAATCGTAAATATCTGCATCCGGGCCTAGTTCTTCCCGGATCTGGTCAGTCATCAGGCTAATGTGTTCGTTATTGACCCGAACAGGGACCTCAACGGATTCGCCAATGTAACGTTTGTTGTTGACTTCGATGCAAACGCAGGCAACGTCGAAGAGTGGCGTTTTTTCAGCGTCAGGTTTGACGCGCAGGCCATTTTCAAAACTGACATAGATTTTGGGCATTACCTTCTGTACAGGAGAATCCTGAAGCGGATTTTGCTCGTCCATCATCTCTTTGACCACATCAATCCGGCTGATGGCCCCATATTTGATGTCCCCGCCCACCGGCTGGGTCGGTGTTAGCAGGCGATCTATGGGCGGTTTGACGACAACCGTCTTCCGGTCCAGGCCGAAGAAACGGCCAGTAACATCATCACCGACTCCCACTTTCTCAGGGTTTCTCGTGGTGTGCACCAATAGGTATTGACCACCACCAAACATGCCCGGAGCTCCGATACTCATAATTACCATCCTCTCATTTAACGTTGTGAAAAGTTTTTGGACGTACGGACAACTCTGACAAGTAGAAAAGTGATTTGTTCCCATTGCCGGTGAAGAAATAGAAGTACGTTAATACCAATGGCGATGAATCACCGCTGTATCGTCTGGAAAAATTTCAGGTTGGAAATGTTCTGCTCAGCAATTCGGGGGCGACTGTTTCTGACTTTTCTGATCAGGATTTTTCTGGGTTACCGGTTGTGGATTTTCTCAATCATTGCAACTTTTTTATTGTTCAGAAGCGGCAACAGTATTCACTGATGCCAAGACAAATGGAGTGAAAACAGAGGCAGTGCTATCATAAGCGCTGATCCTCATGATCCTACCCTTTAGGTCAAGTTGATCAAGTAGCTCAAAAGCCACAAACAACCACGGTAATCCACTTTATCCATGCAACTTTTTTTTACACAACTTAAACAAACCCTGCAAAATCTATGATGCCAGGTACCGGAATGTACAGTTTGACAACAGCAATGGCTGTCCTGGTGCTTGGAGGCACACTTATTTTCTGGCTCATGCGTAACAGAAATCGGTCAAAACGCCACCGGCCCACATTCAATATTAAGAGCGACCCTCAGAAAACCGTTATCCCCCGGGATAATCATCCGGTTTCCCGTCGTTGCATCAACGATCATGCGCTCAAAGTTATTAACCGGTTAACCAGTCAGGGCTATGAGGCTTATCTGGTGGGGGGGTGTATCCGGGATATCTATCTTGATCTTCATCCCAAAGACTTTGATGTCGCCACCAATGCCAGTCCTGAAGAAGTCCGCAGGCTATTTCGTAATTCCAGGCTGATTGGTCGACGTTTCAAACTGGTCCATGTGCTCTTCGGTCGTGAAATGATTGAAGTAGCCACCTTCCGTGCCAAACATGAACAGCACCATGGTCAGGAAAAGTCCCGCCACTCGGAATCCGGAAGAATTCTCCGGGATAATGTCTATGGCACCATGGAAGATGATGCCATGCGCCGGGATTTCACCGTTAACGCCCTTTACTACGATGGGCGCGACTTCAGTGTTGTGGATTTCTGCAACGGGGTTGATGACATTCGCACCGGTACCCTGCGACTGATTGGCGACCCGGTTACCCGTTACCATGAAGACCCGGTTCGAATGCTCCGGGCAATACGGTTTGCGGCCAAACTCAACTTCACTATGGCGCCGGAAACAGAGCAACCCATTCGAGAGCTTGGGCAGCTGTTGCATGATATTCCAGCCGCACGGTTGTTTGATGAGGTTCTGAAGCTGCTGCAATCTGGCCAGGGCGTACGTACGTTTGAATTACTGCAGGAATACCAGTTGTTGGGGCCACTGTTGCCAGCAACAGAGCATTGCTTGCAAGAACAGGACAGAGAGGCCGGTAACCTGATTATTGAAGCATTGAAAAGTACCGACAGACGAGTCAAACAGAACCGTCCTGTGACACCGGCATTCCTGTTCGCCGCACTTTTATGGGCCCCCATGAGGCGAATGGCCAGAGAGTTTATGGACCAGGGAATGCCTCCTGTTCCGGCATTTCAACAGGCTTCCATGACGGTGATCACGAACCAGTGTAATCACACCGCTATTCCCCGCCGGTTCTCCATGGTGGTTCGTGATATCTGGGATCTGCAGATTCGACTGGAACGCAGACAACCCAAACTGATTGAAACCTTGCTGGAGCACCCCAAATTTCGTGCTGCCTATGACTTCCTGGTACTCCGGGAGCAATCCGATGAAAACCTGTCGGCGGCCGGTCAATGGTGGACAGAAATACAGGAACTGGATGAGCATGGCCGCCATGCCATGATCAAGTCGCTTGCCAGCCATGGCGGCCAGAAAAAGCAGGGCAATAAACGCAGAAGACGCCGGCGCAAGCCTCGTAGCGATGATGCATCGTCGGCACATCAATCCGGAGAGTCCTGATGGCAGAAACCGCTTATGTGGCACTGGGTAGCAACCTTGAGCAACCAGGTCTTCAGTTGCAGCGTGCCGTGGACGACATTGACAGTGTACCTCAAATGACGGTTTCTGCCTGTTCCCGGCTCTACCGAAGTGATCCGGTTGGCCCCCCTGGCCAGCCTGATTACTGCAATGCGGTTGTGGCGGTGAATACCACATTAGCACCGCTCAGGCTTCTGGATGCCCTGCAGTCGATAGAAAACGCCCATGGTCGTGTGCGATCGGTGCGCTGGGGACCAAGGACTCTGGATCTGGATATCATTCTATTTGGCAACCGACGTATTGAATCAGAAAGATTGACCGTTCCTCATTATCAGATGCAGGTTCGCAACTTTGTGCTGTGCCCTCTGCTGGATGTTGCCCCGGATCTTGAACTTACGGATGGTACCCCATTGCAAGCCATGGTGGATGAACTAGGGTACCAGGGGCTGACTGTTATTGCCGACAGTTATCCATGGATTTGAACAGTTACGGCTTTTCGGGTAGCGGGAGGCGGGCAGCGGGTAGCGTCTGCAGAAATGTGGAAGTTATTTCAGGACAGTTCCTTAGTGCTGAAAAGCGCTAATACCCATACAAAGCACCCCCCTCGTTCCCTCGCTGCGGACGCTTAAGTCCGACAGGCTCCTGGCCTCTGGAAACAGGGCGGCCTGACTATTGTGCCAAGCCCTTAACTGACAACTATTCACACTTCTCGTATAATCCGCGCCAGCAACTAATCAAGGTCTTTACCCATGGCTAAAGTCACCCTAAGTATCCTGTCCGAGATGAAAAAAGCGGGTGAGAAATTCACCAGCCTGACTGCCTACGATTCCACTCAGGCTCACCTGGCCAGCAGTCAGGGCGTGGAAGTGATACTGGTTGGTGACTCCCTTGGCAATGTCTGTCAGGGACAAACCAGTACGGTTCCCGTTACTGTTGACGACATGTGTTATCACACCCGCTGTGTCAGTAGCAAAGCGGACGACTCCCTGTTAATGGCCGACCTGCCTTTTGCTTCCTACACCAATGAGCAACAGGCGCTGACCAACGCGACCCGTCTTATGCAGGCGGGTGCTGAAATCGTCAAGCTGGAAGGTGAAGCCTGGCTGGCACCCATCGTTACCCGCCTGCGTGAGCAGGGTATCCCTTCATGTGTCCACCTTGGTCTGACACCACAGTCAGTAAATGTTCTGGGTGGTTACAAAGTTCAGGGCAGAGATGAAACCCGCGCCAATGCCATGATTGAAGCCGCCATCCAGCTGGAAAAGGCCGGTGCCGCCATTCTGGTGCTTGAGTGCGTACCTTCGGTGCTTGCCCGGGAAATCACCCGTGCCGTTCAGGTTCCGGTGATTGGGATTGGTGCCGGTGCTGACACGGACGGTCAGGTCCTGGTGATCTACGACATGCTGAATATGACCGCCGGACGCAAACCCAAATTCGTGAAAAACTTTATGGCTGAAGGTAGTTCTGCGCAGGATGCTGTCACTGCCTATGTTAAAGAAGTCAAGAACGGCACATTCCCGGGTCCGGAACACGGATTCGACTAAACGGAAAGCATCCATCATGCAAACTGTACACTCTATTGCTGAAGTTCAGGATATTGTTGGCGCCCGTAAATCTGCAGGGCTGCGCATTGGCTTTGTACCGACCATGGGTAACCTCCACGGTGGGCACCTGACCCTGGTGGAGAAAGCCAAAGACAGCTGCGATTTTGTGGTGGTGAGTATTTATGTAAACCCTCTGCAGTTTGGCCCCTACGAGGACTATGACTCCTATCCACGAACCATGGAACAGGACCAGCAGCTGCTGATGGATCATGGTGTTGATTTGCTCTATGCCGCCGGCACCCATGAAATCTATCCGGAAGGCAGTGAAAACCACACCCATGTGAGTGTTGATGTCCTGGATGGTATGCACTGCGGGAATACCCGACCGGGCTTCTTCCGGGGCATTGCAACGGTGGTCACCAAGCTGTTCAACATTGTGCGCCCGGATATCGCGGTATTTGGCGAAAAAGATTTCCAGCAGCTGACCATCATTCGCAAAATGGTGCAAGACATGGTGATGCCGGTGGAAATTCTCGGTGCCTCAATTGCCCGTGAGTCAACCGGTCTGGCCATGAGTTCACGCAATGGCTATCTGACCCCTGAAGAGCGAGGAGAGATAGCGCCTGCTCTATATCGCTGCCTGACTGAAGCCAGAGACGCTATTCAGGCTGGCGACACTGACTTTGACCTGCTGCGCAGAAATGCGTTTGCCAAAATGGCCCAGGCCGGGTTCAAGCCGGATTACTTTAATATCTGCAATCCGCAAACACTGCTGCCCGCTACCCATAACGAGCAGTCACTGGTTATTCTTGCTGCTGGTTATTTAGGCAAAGCCCGATTGATTGATAATATTTACTTTAAGCGATAATGCTTTAGTCTCTGGAGGCTGGTTTGGGATATCAATACTAATGTCAAAAATGCAGACGCCTCTTACATCGCAATGGATACAGTATGAGATTTGCACCCAAATTATTGTCTGCTATTTTATCTAAAATAATGAACTATGAATCTCGCGCAGGACTTTGTCGCTCTGAGGGATTTTGTGAGGGAGCGCCGTACCGGGGAGTACAGTCGACTGAGCAAAACTCCCTTAGAGGAGCGGCAAAGGACAAGCGAGAGCGCATTTATGAAATATCCGGGCTATTCCGCACAGGGCTTGGCGGCAGCCTGAAAAGCAAATGGTCATGTACTTACTAATCCAAATGATTTGTTCAAAATTGCCAACACCTCCCATTCAAAACAGCCTGGAAAATATAATCACATGTCAATCGATTGTGAGAAGATGGCTAATCATAAAAAAAATATCAATATCGAGATTAAATAATAATTTTATTAAAACGACTATTGTCGGTGGGTGCAAAATTGGAGCTCAAGGTAGTAAAATTAATGAATTATGTAGCAGGATAAGACTTGGAGCAATATATACACGTATTACTATTTTAGGTGGTCGGAATTGTGTCAATGTTATTGGCATAAATGATAATGAGCTTCCAAAGCAACCGGGGTTGCATTTAAATTCTATGTCAGACACTGTCGCTGTTATGACAGGCGGTTTTTTTGTTCATAAAAAAGGTTTAATGATGAGTTCTGGCACCTTGTTAGATGATTCAATTGGAATGCCTATTGGTAAAACAAATCATAGAAATGAATATCTACCCATTCCTAAGGATTATAGAAGTCTTTATGGTTCCTTAGAAAAAAAGGGTGAAGTTTTACTCCAATGTGCACCTGTTTTAATTTACGAGGGACAATCAATTAAGGTTCCTGAAAATGATCTATTTAGATATAGAGTAACGGTCAATAATCAAAAAAAAACAAATCCGAATAATAATCTGGCTGGTGGATTAACTCACTCAAGTGATTTTAATGAAAGGGCTGCAATTTCCTTAAGTGATTTGAATGTATCTATGCATACACTGACTACAGGTGGGGATCGATCACTTGGAGTGAGCATGAGTACTTGGAAAGAGATTATCAGCTTTACGGCTAAATCTAAAAACAATTCATCAAATACCTGTGCACTTAATTTAGATGGAGGTGAATCAGTTTTTCTCTCTATTCATGAGAATGGCGATCTTAAAACAATAAGTAAAGGGGGGGCATCAGAGGATAACCTAAGGTCTGTTGCTAACATAATCATATGTAAACCATCGGCAGAAGATTTATCACAAAATCATAATTGTACATCAATAACCTTTATATGAGCTGCGCAGCCATTTTGGACAGCTGGATCTTCGTTGGAATTCCTCGCAA
>NZ_JAHHPM010000427.1 GCF_024606345.1 Endozoicomonas sp. YOMI1 | reverse complement strand
CATAGTAACTGCCCACTTAGCCAGAAAATATGATTCCATTTGGCCAACTACTTAAGGAAAACTTTACGACGATGTGGATGAAAGCGTTGTTTAACGGTGAGTAACAGAAAAATAGCGCCATATAATAACATAATGACGCCATTTTTCTTTTCCGTTATTGTGTAAGGCTTTGAATAGCCATTGCAGCAACACCCTTCCCATTACTATGGTCATACAAGTACGTATATATGACATTTCCAGATATATCAGTGTTAATTGTTCTGCCACGGACATCATGAAGATCCAGCGTTTGAGAAACCAGTAAACTCGCTTCATCAAGAGACATCAATTTTTCCGAATCCTCTATGTTGAAGGACTTGTTTGGACCATACAAGGGCGCAGGATTGTGCGACCCATAACTACCACTGCCTAAAAAACTGCCCATCGGGTTACGGGCGTAATTGTATAAAGCCATCAAGACTTGAGCCTTCTCCAAATTCACTATGGAGACCTGATACCTTCCAAAAGCAGTGCCCGCAGCAGGAACCTGAGAATTATAGGAAGCAATGTTCGGAGTAGCCCCAGAAGCCGAGTTTGATAAAGGAGTCATAAATCATACCTTGATGAGTTTTTTTGGTTGCTTGGTTGGACAAAAAAAAAGCAGAAAAGTTCGTAAATGGAAGTTTAAAATTTCAGACAATCGGCATTGTATTGAATGGCAATGGTTCTGCCGTCCGTCGTTTACTGCAGAATTCGGCCTGCCTTGTCGTAAGTCCAGTTATCTAAAATCCGGGCAGCATAACAAGACGTATTTAATTGATGAAGAACTATGCTTTTCGTTGGGACTCATGTTAAAAACAAGCCTACAACAATAATAACCAGGCTCACACCATGAATCCGATTGTGTACGCCATACCAATCTTCTTTCTGATGATCCTTATTGAAGTCATCGCCACCATCATTCGCAAGAAAGATTACTATCGAGTTAACGATGCCATAAACAGCCTGAGCACGGGGATGCTTAACGTCACCACCGGTGTTATTTTCAAACTTGGCGTCTATACCCTTATTTATAACCACGCAGCGCTCTTGTCACTGGATAGCAACGCCCTCTGGGTATGGGTTCTGGGGTTTGTATTGCAGGATTTCTTCTATTACTGGAATCATCGCAAAGGTCATGAGATCAATCTTCTCTGGGCCGCCCACTCGGTGCATCACCAGAGTGAAGAATATAATCTGACAACGGCTCTGCGCCAGACCAGCACGGGTTTTCTGTTCTCATGGGTGTTCTACGTGCCCATGGCCATTCTTGGCATCCCACCCCATGTCTTTTTGACGGTAAGTCTGATTAATCTGCTTTACCAATATTGGGTGCATACCCGCCTGATACCAAAGCTTGGATGGTTTGAACTGCTTTTTGTTACCCCCTCAAACCATCGGGTTCACCATGCCAAAAACCGGAAGTATCTGGATAAAAATTATGGCGGGGTGTTTATTATCTGGGATCGACTGTTCGGAACCTTTATCGAAGAAGATGAACATTATGAGCCCATCCGCTACGGCACGTTAAAACCGCTGAGAAGCTGGAACCCGGTGTGGGCAAACCTTCATCTTTATACAAATATGTTCAGGGATGCCATTAATACCAAAAGCTGGAAAGACAAACTCACACTCTGGTTCAGACGCACAGGCTATCGACCTGCGGACATCGCCTCACCGATGAAGATGCCGGATATTCACGGCTATAAGAACTATAACCCTGAAGTCAGTATGGGCCTGAAAGTCTATTCACTGATCCAATTTGCCATGCTTGTGCTGGCAACCACGGTATTTTTGGCCATCAGCCACAACACGCCTTATGGCTTCAATGTACTCTGGACATTTGTTCTTGCACTGAATCTGATCGGTATTGGCTGGTTGCTGGAAAAATTCACCGGATTGATCGTTATTGAAGCCATACGCTTTGTACTTTCCGGGGCAACCATCGTTGTATCCAATGGGATATGGATTGATCTGATGCCAGACTGGACCTGGCAGTTTGTTATAGTCAGCGGAGTTATGTCACTACTGGTGCTAAAAACCAGTGGTATTGCCAGCCCTTCTACCTCCTATTCTACGATCCCGGACCCCACTGAAGCCCGGCCTTAATCTTTGCATCATCAAGGCACAGAACATTTCCGCCTCCTGGCATTGGGAGAGGCGACCTATCCTGGCAGAGAGGGGCATCAGAAACATCTGGAACTTATTTAGTCGTATGCACTCCAAAACGACATACGGGTAGTAAAAACACCCGTTGACAAAATCTTTTAGCATTTCAGAAGGCGTTATTATAATTTTTAGGATTTTAAATCATGATTGGTAACACAATTGAAACTATTGCTCATTATGTTAAGGCAGCCATAAGACTGCCTTATGACATTGCACGTTGGTTTTGTGGAAGAGTGGTGGCCATTGCGAACAATATCTCTAATTTCCTGTCGAATCGATCCGAGCAATGTAACAATTCCGCCGTGCAACAAAAGAGTATTTCGGATCGTACTGTTTCATCAGCCGACTCGCAGACTTACTATGACTCGCAGACTTACTATGAAAAGGAGACAGAATTTTCTGTTGTTTTTCCCTTTGGCGACTTGGAAAAAGCACTGGATATTCTCCACAGAGATGAATTTGCCTCTGACGAAGCATTTACCCAGGAGAAATACAGGCTTCTGAAGGAAGCGGAGCATCATCACTTAGAGAATGAGATTGAAGAGTTCGAGCTGATAATAACAACTAAAACGAATGCTGAAGGGAAAAAAATTAAATGTAAAATGATCCCGAAGACGAAGATTCCGTCATGACCGTTGATTCTGCCCATATAGCCGGTATGCTTCCAGGGCTGATGCCTCATCCACCAGCATTTTCTCAAATTGTCTCAGTTCCCCGGCCAGGGGAGAAGAAGCTTTAGGTGCCTGCAGCTCAATTTTCAGATCATTTTCGTGAATGATGGATAACTTCAGATCGTGAACGGCCTCAACGTAAGCCTTATCAGCCTGCTTAAAGTCACTGGCAATGTCTGCGGCAACACAGACTTTGAGACAGTCAACCACCCGCGCCCGCTCTTCGGTAACCTTTGACTGCCCCCTGCCCTCCAGCAGATCCAGCCAGAGCTGCGACTGTTCACACGCCAGCTGCAGCTTGCGCAACGCCTGATCACAAGCACCCTCAGCTTTACCTTCTCCCAGGCGCTGCCAGGCCATTTGATTCTTCTGCTGGACCAGCGCAATCATCGTTCCAATCTTTTTCTGCTTATCAATGGGTTTGAGACGGGAAACCATCTTGTAAACGGAGGTTGGCAGAAGGTTTTTTATTCTTGCCAGAAGGCTATTATTATTGGTTTTGAGACTCTTTCGGGAAGAAGGCTCAGCCAACATAACACTTCTATTCTTGAGGATTTTTCTCAGCTCTTTGAAGAGTTTCTTATCTTCGCTGATGGCAGCCGATGCTAACTGCGGGCTGTTATTTGCAGGATCCTTTAAAAGATCCTCTATCGGGCCACCATCAAACGGGTCCGGGTCACTCATTAAACAACCTTATGCTTATAATGACCCCTTTAGGATAGTCAATGGCGCATCCATGCGTGATATTTTTCCACAAGCGACAATAGCCCCTGGGGCGCATGGGCTTTTTTCCACTCACCCGCAGCATACTTGTTGGCTTCGCTCAGTGTCGGGTAGATATGGATGGTTCCCAGAATTTTATTAAGACCCAAACCGTGCTTCATGGCACTGATATACTCAGTAATCAGCTCACCGGCATGATAGCCGACAATGGTAACTCCCAGGATCTTATCCTTGCCCGGCACGGTCAGCACTTTCACAAAGCCCCGTGCTTCTTCATCCGCTATGGCTCGATCCAGATCATCAATACCGTACTTGGTCACTTCATAGGCAATGCCCTGTTCCTGAGCCTCCTGCTCATTCAGGCCCACTCGGGCCACTTCCGGATCGGTAAAGGTACACCAGGGAATCACTGAATAATCCACTCTGAACTTTTTGAAGCGGCCAAACAGTGCGTTCACGGCACAATACCAGGCCTGGTGTGCCGCCGTATGGGTAAACTGGTAAGGTCCCGCCACATCGCCACAGGCATAGATATTGGGGTAACGGGTCTGCAGGTAATCATTAACCTCAATGGTTCCCCGCTCTGTTAACTCGATACCCAGTGCTTCGAGGCCAAGATTTGTCGTATTGGCTTTTCGACCCGTGGCAAGCAGGGCAATATCAAAGTCAATTTCTACTGTCTGACCTGCAAATTCGGCTGCCAGAAATTGACGCTCGGCTCCGGTGTCCGGGTCCAGCAACTTTTGGAAAGAACGGGCTTCGTGTTTCAGCCTCAGGTCAACACCATCTTGAATAAACTGATCCATCACCAGTTTTGAGACATCTTCATCTTCACGATGCAACAGCCGGGCTCCGTGATCCACCTGAATCACCTGAACACCCAGCCTGGTGAAAGCCTGAGTCAATTCACAGCCAATAGGGCCGCCGCCAATCACCAGCATCCGGCCGGGCTTATTTCGTAACGCCCAAATGGTGTCCGATGTGTAGTATTCGATTTTCTCAAGACCCGGCAGAGGTGGAACATAGGGACGGCCACCACTGGCAATGATAATATTTCGGGACGTGACTCTTTTACCGTCGACCTCTACTTCCCAGGGACTGATCAGCTGCGCGGTGCCACTGATACAGTTAACCCCCAGACCGGAATAACGCTCTACCGAATCGTGTGGCTCAACCTTGCCAACAACCCCATGAACCCTCTCCATCACCCTGGAAAAATTGACCTGCCCGGACACATGTTCAATACCGAATTCATCGGCCCGCTCAAGGTAATGCGCCATTTTGGCGGAGCGAATCAGGGCTTTACTGGGCACACAACCCGTATTCAGGCAATCGCCCCCCATTTTATGCTTTTCAATCAGTGATACTTTGGCCTTAACGGCCGCAGCAATATAACTGCTGACCAGTCCGGCAGAGCCGGCACCAATCACGGTCAGGTTATTATCAAACTGTACAGGCTGCTGATAGCTGCTGTATAAACGACGACGCCTCAACCACTCCATCAGCATTCTGGCAATCCAGGGGAAAATCCCCAAAAGCACGAATGAAGCGATCAATGGCGGCGTTAAAATCCCTTCAAGAGAAAGTTCCTCCACCAGGCCAAGCTGGGCACCGGCATTCACGTAAACCGCCGTTCCCGGGAGCATTCCCAGCTGACTGACCAGGCTGAATGTCAAGACCCGCATGGAGGTCAACCCCATGACCAGGTTGATCACAAAGAAAGGAACGGCCGGAATCAGTCTGAGCGTTGCCAGATAAAAAGCTCCGTCCTTTTTCACACCGTTGTTAATGGTATCCAGATAGCCAGAAAACTTTTCCGCTACCCAGTCTCTTAATAAGGTTCTGGAAAACAGAAAAGCCAGAGTGGCGCCCAGGGTGCTGGCAAAAGAAACCAGCAACACGCCCTGAAGCAGGCCAAAAATGGCACCCGCCACCACCGTAAGCACTGCCGCTCCCGGCAGTGAAAGGCCGGTGACCGCCACGTAAATGATAAAGAAAGCAGCAGCCGTCAACACCGGATCATCACGATAAAGGCCCTGAAAGAAATCACGGGTCAGGTATTGCTGACCGTCCAGCGTGTAAAACGCACCAATTGCTATGGCAAGCACTGTCAGTAAAAGCCATTTCTTGTTATTCATAACACCTTCTTAGTAGCCAGTAGTAGCCTGTAGCTACAAACATGTGTTTGACACGATAATCCCTGCAAAATCATACGTTTTTTCCCGTATAATGCCACCCATATTGTCAAATTAGCCCGGATATTTCATAAACTGACTCTAATCTCGCGCAGGACTTTGGCGCTTCGTCGCGAGGCTCATTACTTGGGAACTGTCATTTGATGACTTCGACATTTCAACAAGCGCTGCCCGCTGCCCGCCACCCGCTGCCCGAAAAAGACGGGCCGATTTTGTGCTTTTGCGGGAACGGGAAGCGACCTTAGCAAGTCTCAGTCAAATGCGGAACTTATTCCGGGACAATTCCTTGTAAGGCCATACACAACCTCAAAAGGATAAAGAAGTATGATTCATCGCCCTTTTCCTGCTGCCCGCCCAAGGCGTATGCGTTACAACGACTTCTCCCGCCGTCTGATGCGCGAAAGTCAGCTTGCCGTGGACAATCTTATTTATCCGCTGTTTATTGTGGACGGTCATCAGCAGCGTCAATCCGTTGCGTCCATGCCCGGTGTTGAGCGCCTCAGTATTGATTTACTCCTTGAGGAAGCCGCTGAACTGGTTGAACTGGGCATTCCCGCCATTGCTTTGTTTCCAGTGACACCGGCTGACAAGAAGTCCGAGCTGGCGGAAGAAGCCTGGAACCCGGACGGCCTTGCCCAGCGTGCGGTTCGAGCGCTGAAAAGCCAGTTCCCGGAGCTGGGTGTGATTACCGATGTAGCGCTGGATCCCTTTACTTCCCACGGCCTTGATGGCCTGACCAATGAGGATGGTTATGTGGTCAATGATGAAACAGTTGAGGCCCTTGTCCGTCAGGCCCTGTCTCACGCAGAAGCCGGCGCAGACATTGTGGCCCCGTCAGACATGATGGATGGCCGGATTGGTGCCATCCGCCAGCGCCTGGAAGAAGAAGGCCATATCAATACCCGCATCCTGGCCTACTCTGCCAAATATGCCTCCAATTACTACGGCCCATTCCGGGATGCGGTAGACTCAGCCGGTAATCTCGGCAAAAGCAATAAGTTCAGCTTTCAGATGGACTTTGCCAATAGTGATGAGGCAATCCACGAGGTGGCGGCAGACCTGGCAGAGGGCGCAGATATGGTGATGGTTAAACCAGGCATGCCTTATCTGGATATTGTTCGCCGGGTTAAGGATGAGTTCAAGGTACCGGTCTTTGCCTATCAGGTCAGCGGTGAATACACCATGCACAAGGCGGCGACTGCCAATGGCTGGCTCAATGGGGATGCCGTGATGCTGGAATCTCTGATGTGTTTTCGCAGAGCCGGAGCTGATGCCATTCTGACTTATTTTGCTAAAGATGCTGCCAGAGCGCTCCATAAAATGAGCTCTTGATAAAAACAGATAAACGTTCATGCCAGGAGAATAGTCTTTATTATTTCTGTTAGAATAAAACTGATAATGCGACATTCTCCCTGCCCCATGACTACTGCTCCGAGAGTCGCCTGCTCACCGGGCCATTGGTTGAATCTCTGACAAAAGTCACTGAGCCATGTCAAAAGCCACTGAAACCGGTCATCATAAGCCAGGAGCCTGTCGGACTTAAGCGTCCGTAGCGAGGATTGCG
>NZ_JAHHPM010000426.1 GCF_024606345.1 Endozoicomonas sp. YOMI1 | reverse complement strand
CTTCGTTGGAATTCCTCGCAATAGTCCTGCTATTACTCGTCATTCCGCCTTGCCCCGCGGTCCAAAATGACTTGCTCGCTATCATATTTAGAAGGCGGAATTGGTATAACTTACAGTTGCCTGATCATTTTGCTCAACTGATCAAGCAACGGTTTATCCACTTTCACTCGTCCCGAGTATGCCGACTGAATATAGAGATCCACAATCAATAATAGTTGCGCACCCAACACGTCATTTTCAGCGTTGACTCTCAATGCGAAATCTTTTGGCCCTTCCCCTGCCTGGCGCTCAAAGCCCCTGACAACCAGCTTACGTTCAAGTCGTAACCAGAGTTTTTGATAAGGATTTAGCGTCGGCCTTTGAAAGAGAGCAAAGACCCCAAAGAACATAAGAAACAGCGCTAACAATGCACCAAGCACACCCATCTGCTGCCAGTAAAAGGATGAGGTACCAAACAACTCCCTCATAAAAGACTGCTGCTTTTCCTGCTGGTACTGCACCACGGACTTCTGCCAGCGGTACTCAAGTCGCTCCCAGCCGTGGCGTACCGACTTGAAGAAGCCTGTCTGACCAAAACGGTAAGCCAGAGGGATCTCCCCCTGCAGCAACCCACCCTGCTCAATCATGTCATCAATTCCAAGATCAATACGCTCCGGCGCTACCGCTGCGGTGGGATCAAAACGAACCCAACCCTGCCCTTCGACCCAAATCTCTGCCCAGGCATGGGCATCTCGCTGAAGCACTCTGACTACCTGTTCTTCAGGTAAGTATTCCCCTCCGAGATAACCTGTCACGATGCGCGCAGGTATCCCTACCGAGCGCATCATAAATACCAAACTGCTGGCATAGTGCTCACAAAACCCTCTGCGATGCACAAACAGGAATTGATCGACTTCATTCTGCTCCATCGACGGTGGAGACAGTGTGTAGTAAAAAGGCTCCTGATTGAAATAGTCCATTACCAGCCGTCCCATGGTCACCGGATCCCGACCCGATTCAACAAATAACTGTTGAGCCAAAATACGGCTCTGGACGTTGCCACTGACAGGTAACGACTTATTGAGATCCAGTAACCAGGAAGGCATAGTAATCGACTGTGCAACTACACTCTGTTGCGCAGGCTGGTATAAGCGTCGTTCAAAAACAGGCTTATCTGCTTCAAGTCGTAAGGTTCTCAAAACTGTTGTTTCCGGAACCGATGCAGCGGCCATCCCCAGAACGGGAAGCCACTGTCGACCATTGGGCTCCAATAAGATTTCGTAGTTGTACCGCCCGGGCTGAACCTGCCACCAGCCATCACTTATTGGCAGCGCGCTCTGCCAGCCTCGCTTATCATCAATTTCCCCCGGAAACTGGTTCAATAAACCCATCAGGTCACTTTGCCACCACTGTTCACCATCGTATTGATCAAGAACCAGCGTTCTCCAATAACGTTCCCTGGCCGGTGGAACAGAATCGGTAAACTGAGCTCGAAAAGCCAGCTCATAAGACTGGCTGAGCCTTGCCACATCACCTGGCTGCATCGTGTCAGATAACCCGGTTTTAGCCTCTCCTTCGGGCCAGGGCACTGCCCATAATGGGCCAAGACGGGGAACAAAAATAAAAAGAGCCAGCGTTAAAGGCAGGGCTTGCAGCAGAATAAAGCCAGTAAAACGAAGACTGCCTTTTATAGAAAAACTTGCGGTAGCGCTATGTATTGGCGAATACATGGCATGAATCGCTGCGACCAGCACACCCAGGCACAGTAACTGGTATAGTGCCTGCATCAGGGACTGGGAATAAATCACCCCGGCCCCCACCACAAAAAAGCCGATATAGGCGATCACCAGCGCATCCCTGCGGGTTTTCATCTCCAGCATTTTCAACGCATAACCGGTCACCAGGAAGGTCACGGCCAATTCCAGTGAAAATTGCCAACCAGAGGAAGTAATGATAAGTACCAGGGAAAGGGCGACCAAAACACGTCTTAACAGATCTGAGGGCCAGGTGCCTCTGCCAAACCAGATCAGTGCACGCCAAAACAGGGTAAGCACCAGTAGAGGAAGCACAGCAATGGGCAAAACCTCAAGCACCGGCAATGCCACCATAACCTGTGCCACCAGAAGCCAGAGCGTGGCATAACGGGAAACAGCCGGGCTATCCATTTATCCCTCCAACCATACCCTGATCCAGCTCATACAACGCCAGCATTTCCAGGCACTGCTTTAAATGCACCTCACCTGCTGAGGGTGCCAGTTGCTGCCCTGCCAGTGCCAGACCATAGGCGTATTGTTGCTTATCACACTGCAGACACCAGGCGGCCAGAACAGAAAGCCTTTGCTCAAGATCCCCTTCCGGTACCTGATCCAGGGAAAACCAGAGTTCACGGCCTGATGGTTGATCAAACTGCTTGGTCAGCAGCTCTCCTGTTCGGGCATAGCCCTGCCAGAAAACATGGGCAGGAGTGTCTGTCTGCTGATAACTTCTGAATCCGGCAAATTCTTCAAAACCTGAAGTTGTCAATGACCGCTCACCATCGTCTGTTGTCTCATTCTCCGGTAGCGGGTAACGGTCATCCGGAGCCGGATAAACCAACGAGTGAAAATCCAGGCGAACCCAGCTCCATGCCCGGCATAATCCCAGGGGGTAAATACTTTCTATACGCAGTCGTTCGGGCCGAAACCATCCCCGTGATCCAGCCTGAGCAACCAGTCCCTGCTCACGATCACTGGCAAAACTAACGACAACGGACTCGGTTTCTGGCCAGCCAATGGCAATGGCATAACGCGGTCGCCGTTCACTGAGACATTCTATCGATACCGGTATCAGCTCACCGGCAAATCCGGCTTCTGCCCTCTTGGCCACCAGGGTAATGCCGGCCAGATTCCGCCACGTATGAATAATCGATAATAAAAAAAGGCTCAGCATAAAGAAGCAGAGACCATAAGCCAGTGAATTACGGTAATTAACCGCCACCAGAAAAATCACCAATACCATGGAAAGCCAGAAAAATCCGGAGCCTGTCGGTACAATATAAATACGACGCTGGTTAAGCTGAATTCGGGTCGCTCTGGGTGTGCGCTGATCAGTCCACTGCTGAAAATGCCTGTTCAGCCGACGCCGGGATGCTGTAAAAAGTGAGTCTTTCATCGATGAACTACTCAAGCCATGGCATTAATGCGGCCAAGGAGTTCACCGGGCGATATGCCCTGTTTCTGCATGGTAAGCCGGTGGGTGGCGACCGGGACAAACACGGCCTGAATATCTTCCGGAATCAGGTAATCCCTGCCGTCTATGTAGGCCCAGGCCCGGGCTGCCTGTAACAGTGCCAAGCCCGCCCTTGGGGATAAACCAACGGCAAAATAACCCTCTTCACGGGTGGCCTTCAATAATCGAAGCAAATAATCCAGCAGGAGATCACTGGCATGGACGTTATCGACTTCCTGCTGCATCAACAGGAACGCTTCTGGTGTCACTGACTGACCCAGCTGGCTGACCAGAAATCGCCCGGCCTCGCCCCGGAGAATGGCTTTTTCTGAGTCAGTATCCGGATACCCCATGGGAATACACATCAAAAAGCGATCCATCTGCGATTCAGGTAGCGGGAATGTTCCCTGTTGCGTTAATGGATTCTGGGTGGCAATCACCACAAACGGCTCAGGCAGCGATCTGGCCTGCCCTTCTATGGTCACCTGTCGTTCTTCCATGGCTTCCAGAAGCGCACTCTGGGTTCGGGGTGAAGCGCGGTTAATTTCATCAGCCAGCAGCAGCTGGGAAAACACAGGACCTGGCTTGAACTGGAATTCAGATGATGCCCGATCGAAAATAGAAACGCCCAGAATATCGGCCGGCAATAGGTCACTGGTAAACTGGATCCGTTGATACTCCAACCCCAGCAATCGGGCCAGAGACAATGCCAATGCGGTTTTCCCCATACCAGGCAGATCTTCGATTAGCAAATGCCCCCGGGCTAACATACAGCACAATGCCAACCGAAGTTCCCGGTCTTTCCCCCGAATAACACCAGACAGTGCGTCCAGAGAATTCTGCAGCGTTGATTTCATAAATTATGGTTCCAGCTTTATTCTTATTAAGGGCGCCATTCTTGGACAGCAATACACGGGGCTTATCCCAACTGCCTGAGTCCCTTCTCCAGATCGGCTTTCAGGTCATCAATATTCTCAAGACCAACGGCAATACGAACCAGACTTTCTGTAATACCTGACTTTATTTTGTCTTCATCGGACAAACGACAATGTGTCGTTGTTGCCGGATGGGTGATGGTGGTCCGGGTATCCCCCAAATTGGCAGTACGAGACATAATCTGAACACTGTCAATCACTTTCCAGGCTGACTCCCGACCACCTCTCACTTCAAAAGCCAACACGCCACCAAAACCTTTCTGCTGTTTTTTGGCCAGCTTATGGCCTGGATGGGAGTTCAGCCCGGAATAATGGACACGCTCCACTGCCGGATGCTGACTGAGCCAAAGCGCCAATTCCGAAGCGTTTCGACAGTGAGCATCCATACGCACAGAGAGCGTCTCCAGCCCTTTATAAAACACCCAGGCATTGAACGGACTCATGGTTGCCCCTGCGGCCCGCTGCCATAAGTGCACTTCATCCACGAGCTGTTTCCTGCCAACCACCAGGCCCCCCAGGCAACGTCCCTGGCCATCAATGTATTTTGTCGCCGAATGCACCACCAGATCAGCACCAAAAGAGAGTGGACGTTGCAGGGCTGGAGTACAGAAGCAGTTATCCACCATAAGCAAGGCGTCGTTACTGTGGGCAATATCCGCCAGCAGCTCAAGATCAGCCACATCACTCAATGGATTAGAAGGGGTTTCCAGAAATAGAAGACGGGTTTGTGGTGTCATCGCCTCTCGCCACTGTTGATAGTCCACCAGATCAACAAATGTGGTTCTCACACCGAACTTGTCAAAATACCGGGCAAAGACAGTGAATGTTGTGCCAAATACATTGCGGGAACAAACCACATGATCACCACTTTTCAGCAGCGACATACAGGTGCCAAGAATAGCGGCCATACCAGAAGCCGTGGCACAGGCGGTAATCTCATCGTCAACCTCACTCCCTTCCAGCACCGCCATGCGCGCTTCCAGCATCTGAACTGAAGGGTTGGTATAACGGGAATAGACGTTACCTGGTTCATCCCCGGCAAAAACCGCCTGAGCCTGGGCAGCACTGTCATAGACAAAACTTGAACTCAGATAAATGGCTTCGCTGTGCTCACGCTGATCACTGCGAAACGAACCGGCCCGGATAGACTGGGTTGCAAATGCAAGAGCCTCAGTCAAATCATGATCATTCATGGAACTTCCTGAATTACCGCGTATTTTTTTTGGGATTTATACCTATGCCAGTCCGTTAACATACCAGAACACAGAACAAATCCACAGCATGCTTTGAGCAAATTTCCGTTATCATTGTCAAACGTAAATAATCACCGCTGGAATCAACCGATAATATGGCACCAACACTGCTTCTGATTGATGCTCTGAACCTGATACGTCGCATCCATGCGGCCATCCCCTCAAGGGAGCCTCAGGCCGATGAAAACCAACAGGTGGATGGCGCCTTATCCGCAACACTGTCGTCCGTGCAACGAGCCATCAAAGAGTGCAACCCAAGCCATATTCTGATGGTCTTTGATGGCGACCCTCCTACCTGGAGACATCAGCTTCTGCCCGGGTATAAAACCCAGCGTAAGCCGATGCCGATGGCCTTACGTCAGAGGCTGGTTGAATTCAATAATGCTTTCCGCGAGATGGGATTAATGACGTTTCGTCGTAACGGCATAGAAGCTGACGACGTGATTGGTGCCATTACCCACAAGGCCATTGCCGCCAATGTTAAAACGGTGATTCTGTCAACGGATAAGGCTTACCGGCAGCTGCTGCATTCGCCACTGGTCATACAGCGGGATCATTTCCAGAAAGAGAATTTTGACAGTGCCTCTGTGTGCACAGAGTATGGAATGCCCCCTGAAAAGTTACTGGACTACTGGGGTATGGCGGGTGTTGGCGATGTTCCCGGTGTGGAAGGCGTAGGAAAGAAAGGCGCAACCGAGCTACTTAACCGGTTTGGCAGTTTGAATGGGATTTTCGAGCCTGAAGTGGCCCATGGGGAGAAGGTGAAAGGTGCGCTGAAAAAGGTGCTGGAGCAGAGGGAACAAGCCGAGTTATCGGTACGTTTGGCAACGTTACAGCATGATGTGGAGTTAGGGTTGAGCTTAAAAGACCTTCGATACCAGGAGAAAACCCAAGGTTAGGCAACAACACTGGGTCCCAAGGCTGTCGCGAAACTCTGAAAAAAGTTATCGATACAAGGTCGGTTCGCATGCGGGCCGATCTTGCACATCTTAAACCAAAACCAGATAGAAACCGTGGATTCTGCAATGCAGCCCCCCCATGATATCTCGGTGGTGCTGGACTCACAGAAGAATCCACGATTTCAAACTGGACGGGGTATAGCACATCATTGCATTGAGTTTGATGTGTACAATCCCCGTTCACCCTGAGCGGAGTCGAAGGGTGATTAGCACAGACTTTATTCAGGTCATGGAGTTTAAGCCCTTCGACTCCGCTCAGGACGAACGGAGTTTGGACGTCAATGATAGAAGGAAC
>NZ_JAHHPM010000425.1 GCF_024606345.1 Endozoicomonas sp. YOMI1 | reverse complement strand
GGAAAACTTTTCCTTGCAATGCGGGGCGGACCATATATGACCCCAGCTTTGCAGCTTTGCAATCTCGGATCATGGCAGTGGCGCCAGCCTCGGCCTCGCGGCGATTCGTTACTCCCTGCTGGCCCACGAAGGCATCAAAGAACAGACACCGTTAAGCCAGGCCATCATGGCAACGTTTCAGCACAGTCCTGAACAAGCCGTTGCCTGACAGGACAGCGCACTCCCCAGAGACTACGGATCTTACGGTCCGCTGGTGATTGAACATTTAAGCAAGGGCGATCAACTGGCGGAACAGTTGATTCGGGAAAGCGCTGAAGATGCCGCCATGATGATCCGGGTACTTTATCAGCGTGGCGCTAGCCAGTGTGCACTGGTTGGAGGGCTGAGTGAGTTCGTTATGCCCTGGCTGCCAGAAGATGTCGCTGCCATTGCCACCCTGCCACAGGGTGATGCCATGCACGGTGCTCTGTTGATGGCTATGAAACTCTTCTGAAAAACGTTCGGCTTCCATCGGGAAGCCGAATACTCTAGGAGGCTGACCGAGAATAGGCTTATGTTATTATAAGCCTCAAAATCAAATGACTTATGCCAAATGCCACAGCCAAAGTTTAAGGATAGTCCCGTTGAGGTTGATCAGCACCTGCTGTTTCCAACCAACATTTTTGATCTGCTCCCCACCGACCATGACTGCTTTGTTTACGAGAGCCTCTTCCAAAGCATCGATACATCGGAAGTTGAAAAAAAGCATCATCATCTTGGGCAACATGCCTATCCGCCAAAACTGATTGTTTCAATTCTGATCTACGCCTACAGCCACGGTGTTTTTAGCTCCCGCCAAATTGAACGGCGCTGTCGGCAGGATCTGGATTTATGTACATTTCACAGATGAACTGCCCGAACTTCAGGGTGCTGGGTGATTTTCGTAAAGATAACCTGTCGTTTTTTCATGACTGTTTCAAACAGTCCGTTAAGCTGGCAATGGAGTTGCGCATGGCGTCACTGGGCCATATCAGCCTGGACGGATCAAAATTCAAAGCCAGCAGCTCAAAGCATAAGGCAATGAGCTACGGCAGGCTCAAAAGCAGAGAAGCTGAACTCAGTGCCGAAATTGATGAACTGATTAAAAAAGCCAGCCTGTCCGACCAACAGGAAAACGATACTCACAAAGAGGCCAATGGTTACAGCATTCCCGAGGACTTACAGTTCAAACAGGAACGCCTGAAAAAGATAAAAGCGGCAAAAGAAGCACTGGAAAAACGGGAAAAAGCCCTGAATCCTGATGAGCCGATTGACGACAAAAAGCAGATCAGTTTTGCCGACCATGATGCGCGAATCATGAGCAAAAAAGGGTATTGCGAATACAGTTACAATGCCCAGATCAGCGTAGACGGGGATCATCAGATTATCATTGTTCAGCACGTCAGCCAGCAAGCTAATGATATCCAGGAAGTAGAGCCTGCATTGAATGTCCTGTCCGAAACAACCGGTGGCGCGACGGTAGATAAAATGAGCATGGACAATGGTTATTTTTCCGGACCCAATCTGCATGCGCTGGAACAGCGAAACATCGATGGCTATATCGCAACGGATAGAGGCGAAAAGCCAGCGGAAGAAGCACTTGAAAACTCGGATCGGAAATTTGTCAAAGCTGATTTTGCCTATGATGCTGAAGCCGATGTGTTTGTTTGTCCGGCCAATGAAAGGCTGATCACGAACCCCTTGAGCAAGGCTAAAAGAAAGAGCTACCGAGCCAGCAAAGAGGTGTGCAGAGAGTGTCCATATCGTTCGAGATGCAGTGGTGCAAAAAAAGAGCCTGGCCGGGTTATTCGCACCGACCGGTTTGAATCTGCACGGCAGGCTATGAGTAAGAAAATGGAAAGCACCGAAGCCAAATCAGTTTACGAACGTCGTAAAGTTATTGCAGAGCCACCGTTTGGGCAGATCAAAAATTCGGGATTTCGGGTATTCAGCCTTCGCGGAAAAGAGAAAGTGGCAGCAGAGTTTTCACTGGTTTGCACGGCGCATAACATCAAAAAATTTGTGAAGGCGACAACGACGGGGTTAATCCGTCTTGACGATGTAAAAAAGGTTAAAGAAGCAGCATAAAGGCTTTAACAAGTCTAAAAACTGCTAAAAGTAGCTAATTGAGCTAAAATTTCGACTGTTTTTTAAACGATTTAAGTTTTTGTCGCTCTGCTGGTTGCTTTCCTGCTTAGTTCTCGGTCAGCCTCCTAGGAGGCTGTCCGAGAATAGACTGCCCTACTGCGGTGGCAGCAAAT
>NZ_JAHHPM010000424.1 GCF_024606345.1 Endozoicomonas sp. YOMI1 | reverse complement strand
CCTGGAAACAGGGAAATGACTGTATTATTGCGACCAAAAGACCTGCACAGGCCAATTCTAGCAGGGCTTGTTGAGTTCGTTGCTTTTTATTTCAACTGTTGATAAAACGATCCCAGTAGTCCCAAGCAGTATGACTTCTACTTTTTTTAGCAGTCACGTGAGGCTGTTTAACGTTGTGATTAACTGAATTAACAAGCGAGCGCCGAGCTTCGGTACCTAATGGGTATGATCCTATGGACTGGAAGCCGCAGTCAGAGTGCATATCACTGGCTGCCAGGGCTGTAGAAGAAATTCTGCTGCCTCCCGCGATTGGAAAGGTGTTCTATGCATTCTAATTTACCAGAGCTGCAGGACCGTCAGGGTCGGAAATTCCCTTACTTGCGGCTGTCAGTCACAGACCTGTGCAACTTTCGTTGCAATTACTGTTTGCCTGACGGCTGCCTGGACCATCATCACAGTGAAGCATTAATCATTGACGAAATACGTCGTCTGGTAACGGCTTTTGCTGCCATTGGTGTGGAAAAAATTCGCCTGACCGGGGGGGAACCTACCTTACGTCAGGACTTTTCCGACATTGTCAGAACCATCAAACAGATCCCCGGCGTTAACAAGCTGGCCATGACCACCAACGGCTACAAAATGGATCAGCGGGTTATGGATTGGCTGGATGCGGGTATTGATGCCATCAATGTCAGTGTCGACAGTCTTGACCCCCGGGCCTTTGAGCTGATTACCGGTCATAACCGGCTGCGGGAAATTCTGGCCGGTATTCAAAACGCATTTGACCATGGTCTGCCATCCATCAAGGTTAATGCGGTGGCGATGAAAGGCATTAATGATGATGAACTTGATGCCTTCCTTGACTGGATCCGTGACTATCCCGTTTCTATTCGTTTTATCGAGTTGATGCAAACCGGGAACAACCAGGATTTTTTCCAGAAGCACCACTTCCCGGGAAAACAGATTCAGAAACTGCTACTGGCACGGGGTTGGGTAAGAAAAATGCGTCTGGCCGATGCCGGGCCTGCCCAGGAGTATTGCCACAGTGATTATGAAGGTACGGTTGGCTTGATTATGCCTTACAGCAAGGATTTCTGTAACGACTGTAATCGACTGAGGGTGACCAGTCTGGGGCAGCTCCAGCTCTGCCTGTTTGCTGAGTCTGGCATTGATCTGAGAGACCTTCTGCACAGTGATGATCAACAGGAAGTGCTGGTGGCCCGTATTCGTGATTCGCTAAGGCTTAAAGAAGACAGTCATTTTCTTGAGCAGGGCTGGACCGGGGGTACTCAAAACCTGTCTCAGATGGGGGGCTAGGAGGCTGTCCGAGAATAGACTGCCCTACTGCGGTGGCAGCAAATTGGTC
>NZ_JAHHPM010000423.1 GCF_024606345.1 Endozoicomonas sp. YOMI1 | reverse complement strand
GTAACTGTTCAGCACCCCTCATATAAATCTGGATTTTTCTGTTTTTTCTACCATCCTGTTACACAATAATTTTTCTGACCTCAAGCCAACCCAGCATGGATCAAGAATCTTCTGCGACTTTCTTAAATGCAGCGCTCTTAGAAGAGAATGCTAAGCTTCGGCTTGAAGTTGCACATTTAAAGGAATTGTGTCGAGAATTAGAAGAAAAGGTTGGCAAAAACAGTCAAAACAGCAGTAAGCCACCATCGTCGGATGGTTATCAAAAGCCCAATAAAAACAGTGATTCCCAGAAAGATTCCTCATCCTCGGAAAATTCTGAGTCTTCACAGGAAAAGCCTAACCCAAAAAGCCTTAGACAATCATCTGGTAACAAAGCCGGAGGGAAAAAAGGGCATCAGGGTGCTTGTCTCAAGCGAGTCGATATCCCCGATCATATTAAGTACCACACCGTTAAACAGTGCCATTGCTGCCAGGCATCTCTTCTCGAAGTTAAACCGGAAAAAATCATTGAACGACAGGTGTTTGAACCTGGAAAACCGGGTGAGTGTGAAGTCACTGCTCATATGGGTGAGGTCAAGATCTGTCCTTGCGGCTGTCGGAATGAGGCTGACTTTCCTGAGGGTGTGACCGCAGCCGTGCAGTACGGTACTGCTACTCAGGCTATGGCCGTCCTTCTAAATCAACAGCATTTTGTGCCATTTTTGAGAGTTTCAGAGTTTTTTAATACGGTCTATAACATGAGCGTCAGTGCGGGCAGTGTCGTCAATTTTGTGGCAAGAACCCACGAAAATCTTGAGTCTACCGAGCAGGTGATTCGCGATGCTTTGCTGGATACTCCGGTTGCTGGCGCTGATGAGACCGGCATGCGGGCCGAAGGCTCCCTTCACTGGCTACACATCATGCGGGATGAGCAATGGACGCTCTACTACCTGTCTGAAAAACGTGGTTGCGAGGCAATGGATGCCATGGGCATTCTGCTTACTTTTACCGGAGTGCTGGTTCATGACCATTGGAAACCCTACTTTACTTATGCAGCAGTGCATGTTCTTTGCAATGCCCATCATTTGAGGGAACTCCAGGGAGTTGTCGACAGGGATGACAATCATCTGGCTTTGCGCATGATGAAATTGCTCAGGCTTTCCTGGCATTACTGCAAGGGCTTCAAAAGAATCGGTATGATGCTAATGCCAAGTGCTGTTCGTGAGAGGATTGAGGATATTTATGATCGAATCCTTAAACGGGCACTGACGAAGGAAGCCGCCTATATGGAAAAGAAACGGCAGGAACTTGGCCGTAAGAAGGTTAAGAATACCAAGGCTTACAACCTCTTCAAACGACTCAGTGAGTTCAAGGCGGAAACCCTGCGCTATCTTTCCGACTTCTCAATTCCTTTCGATAACAATGGCAGCGAACGAGATGCCAGGATGGCCAAGTTAAAACAGAAAATCTCAGGCTGCTTCAGAAGTGACGATGGCGGTTCCATGTTTACACGGATTCGCAGCTATCTGTCGTCTGCTAAAAAACAGGGAATGAATATATTTCAGTCTCTTCTTAAAGCTGTTCAAAATTACAGCAATAAGCCTTTGCTTGGTGCTGGGGCAGAGTAGACATATCTACTCGGTGGTTGTGAATGCCAGGCTAATACTTGGCTGAATGACCGCTGCCTTCTATATAAATCAACATAAGCTGGTTTCACTTAAGATCGGCCCAGGATGCATGCTGGCTAACGTCTACAGACAACTTACGTACCAAAATCAAGTAGTGAAGGTAGTCTCATTTTTAAATGGATTAACGCCTATGTATCGTTTGTTAAAAAACAGAGATTGAATATATTTAGACCTACTATTAGAGCTGTTCAGAATTATAACAGTCAGCTTTTGATGGGTGCTGAATAGTTAC
>NZ_JAHHPM010000422.1 GCF_024606345.1 Endozoicomonas sp. YOMI1 | reverse complement strand
ACCTCTTCTAACTGGTGCTTATCCTGTAAATGCTCGGTAATGCTTTTGTCAATATTCTCTTTTACAGATATAAAGCACTTGATTTGTGATTTTTTATACCCGGTGGTTAACCATTCTGAATGGCATTTGTACTGTTCATAATCTTTTTCCCTGAATTCAGGCGGTTTGAATGTACCGTTCTTGAGCAGATGTCCTGATGTTGTTTTCCGATATTTCGGATGGGTGCAGTCAGCTTTTTCCAGCAATCTCCTTTTCAGTGATCTGTGGTCAGGCAGGCATTTAACAAGCAATTCATCCGGCTTGACAGCATTCTTCTTTAAGGCGTTTGTTTTGGCATTTTCTTTATACGCAGCGAGCGTATCGGGATTTATAATGCCAACGGTGACGTGGTCCGGTCTTAATATCGAGGGCACGTCTTCCATTATCAGGATGACGGGTCTTGGCCCTTTTGGTAACTCATCGTGATGGTCAAGATAAACCGACTCATTGTTGAATCTTGTATGAAATGATTCCGCATCGCACATATTAATCTGTCGAGCACCTAACGTGCCTGCCTTCACAGCATCCAGCAATTCCTGTCTTAGCTGCTCTTTGTTACCTGGGAACTGGCAGTGTGCAGTTTCATCGTTTGAATTTTTTCCAGGTTGCACTGGGCAATTCCCAAGGTTCGTAAACGATACTGTCGAGAATGAATTTGCTGCTTTTGGTAATGAATCCATATCAATAATACATAGAGTAATCAGAAAAACAGGGTGATGACGGTGGAAAGTATTGGCATTAAGGTTCGTTTAAAACCGGCAAAATATTTGACTTTTTTTTTTATCAAAAAGTTCCTGCAGTTTGAACTCGGGTTGTCTGGTAGTTGAAGCCTTGGATGGGTGAACCGGGCTCTTAATGCGAATAAATCTCATTGGCAAGCCCTGATTTAGAGGCCTTGAACCACAGTTGTATCCAATGCAGGCAGGACTCAGTTACCGCTAAACGACTCAAACCATTAAAAACATTCGCTTGTTAAAATCCAGAGATTCTATTCCCGCTGTAATATCCTGATGCTGATCATTAATTAATTCTTCACACAATATTTTATTATTCAACCAATGCTCTCTAAAATTGATCACACATCTGGATTCATCTTCACCTGTGCGATCACTATTTGTCTGATTAAATGGTAATGACAAATCACTCATGCGTTTAAAAATAGTTCTCACTGAATTAACAATTTGTTGATGCATTATTTGAGCATAACCAAGTCGTAGCTCTCTCAGGCAAAAGTCCTCTTCTGGATTATGGCGAGGATCATTCCGGGGGTATCCTGGAGAGGACAGAATGGGTAGCCCTCTATCGGGTTGAGGGTCATAACGATACCAACTTTCAGGCAGACCACTAGCTTCATCAGCAAACGCCTGAGTCAGGTCATTCAACTCGCTTATTTTAGTTAATGATTGCTCTGGTGTAATACCTTTATGTGTCATTTCTTTTAGAAGTGAATTCAAATATTGCGACAGCTCTCTTGCCCTGGGAGAATTTTCCAAATGAGGTCCTGTGGTAAAATCAAACATTTCCTGACTCACTGGAATCGCTAATGGAATTGAAACTTTCCATTCACTTATACGCTTTGAAATGCGCTCTCCCAGATGAACATCCAAATGTTGAACAAAGTTTTCACTGGCTAATTCTACATTTCTGGCAACAGAGTCAGTAAAGGCTCTTATGGCAGAATACACGACACAGGTGTCCTCCCGGTACCCTTCATATTGAAACCAGAAGGCATCAGTATACGATAGCCTTACCCCTGTATCTACCAAGACAATACTCATGACTAAAAGACAACCATTTTTCATATATAACACGCAGGCACTTCGACAGTGCCTCGTGTCGAATGGTTCAAAATTCGGGAAATATGCTGAAAGAGATTATTGATGTTGTATCAATGACTTCATTATCAGTCACCTGAGCGCCCCCATTTTCCTCATCCGTGAAACGATGGCTTTCGAAGTGTGCTAAGCGTAATGATAAAACGACTAAAAACTTCCTTCAGCAGCCAACGGTGCCGATTGCTATTGTAAGCCCTGAATTAAATAGTGAACTACTTCAACGAAATACACCTCTTGCAGGAAAGGAGTTGGATGTTAAAGCTGCTGCTTCCGGCTCTGGTGAATCTCTGAGCATCTCTCATGATAAGTCTTACGCACAGTCCGAGAAAACCAAGGCTTCCAAACGAGCCTGGGCACAGTCCAAGAAAGGGCAGGCTTACGCTCAGTCCGAAAAACGGAAGGCTTACCAGAGGATTTACCAGAAGGCTTACTATGAAATTTTGAAGAATACCGGTGATGAAGAACAAGCAAAATGGTCTATTATCCCCTGTTTAATTGATGAGGAATGCACAGTGGAATTTACTGAAGAATATGAAGATGTCCTTCAAAATCTTGAATACCCGATTATGAATTTCTATTACCAGAACCCTATTCTGGAGGATTGGGATGTCAAACGGGCACTTGAAGCCACCATTGAGCACTACCGGGCGGAGTTCGTAAACAGACCTTCGAAGACGAAGAACCTGTCATTATTTGAACAGCAACTAAGCAGTCAGCTGATTACGATCTGTGAATGGCGCCTTGGGCGAGCCACCCTGGATGACGTGGCAGCGATGACCGAGGGATATACCTACCAGTTTAAGGAAGATGACTTTATAAAAACGTCTGAAGAACTTCAAAAGTGTTTGAAGCGGATTATCAAGTCAGTCAAACGATGGAACCGGGTGGGAGGTAAGCAGGGCTATTTGAACTTTACTGCACAATATTTTTCGCCCCCTCATTAGCCCACATCACCAATGGTGCGGTCGATCCGGGAAATATCCTGAAAGAGATTGTTGACGTTGCCATCAATGATCTCATTGCTTGTCACCTGACCATCGCCATCTTCCTTGAGGCATTGGCTTTCGAAGAGTTTTACATCGCTATTTTTGATAGCCACAGCAAGTCCTTATGCATGTTTAGCATAAATAGTGAATGGGTTGTTTCAGGAAGGAACTTTATATAAGAAAGAGTGGTCTTAAGCTGAAATTCAATATTTCAATATTTAAATATTTCAATGGATAGACTTAACTCTTCTGCTCATTTTGATGCAGTCACTAATCACCCTGCTTATTTTCAAGATACTACTTTTTCTGAATCTGGCACATCATGTCAGGCCTTCTCCCGTGATGTTGTAGAAGTAGCTAATGTTCTGTGTTCTATTCGTTCTGATAAAACGACTAAAAACTTCCTTCAGCAACCAGCGGTGCCGATTGCTATTATTAGCCCTCAACTAAATTGTGAACTGCCTCAACGAAATACACCTCTTCCAGGAAATGAGTTGGGTTTTAAAGCTTCTGATTCCGGCTCTGGTGAAGCTCTGGACATCTCTCATGATAAGGCTTACGCACGGTCCGAGAAACGGAAGGCTTCCAATAAAGCTTGGGCACAGTCACAGAGAGGGAAGGCTTACCATAAAGCTTACCAGAAGGTTTACGCACAGACCGAAAAAGGGAAGGCTGCGAAACGAGCTTACGAACAGTCCGAGAAAGGGAAGGCTTCCCGGAAGGCTTACAACCAGTCCCATCAAGGGAATTACGAGCGGAAGGCTTACCGGAAGGCTTACCGGAAGGCTTACGATAGAGTTTTCAAGAATACCGGTGATAAAGAACAAGCAAGAATCGCTGGAAGGCAAGCTTCCGCCTTTATAAGAGAATCGAATAAAGCAAAAAATAATGAGCTTGAATCAACCTCTATTTCTCCCGTCCTGCCCTAAGGCCTCAGTCTTCCTCATCTGTGAGACCCCTCACTTTCGAAGCGCTTAACGTCGCTGTTATTAATAGCCATAGGATATCCTTATGCTTAGTTGACATAAACATCGATTGGGATTTGTTAGGGAGGAACTTTTATAAGAAGGAATAGTCCAAATCATTAATTCAATAAATCAACAATTCAATGGCTGATCCATATTCTGACTCAAACTCGTTGTATTCGAGATTTCAGAAAGCGTATAAGAAAGCGTATAAGTCTGTTATGCCGAATGAAAGATTGGCTTTTAAAAACTGGCCGCAGCAACGTGGTTTAGTATTCGGGCTGCGAGTTGATCAAACTGCACCATGTAAATATGTAAACCCCTTAATTCCATACGGTGAAAGCTTCCATAATCCATTAAGTGATTCCCGTTTTAAAAAAATGTCAGTCAGGGTTATTTATTCTCAGGAATCTGAACAAAGTGAGACGTTAGAATTATCACATAAACCCAGGGCATACCAGGAGACTAACCAAAATACCAGAATTATTACCAGCCAACCCGAATTAAGAATTGATCAGGCTTGGAGTATGGTCGGTGAAGCGAATTCTCACTCAGACTTTTTAAATGTTAATCATCCTCTACTTGCCTCATCGTTGAAAAATACGACTGGAAATAGTTTTTCAGGTTCAGAGAAATCAACCTCGCAAAGCTCATCAGTTGTTGATATTCATCACAATTCTGGTGAAAGTTCTAATCCCTTGTCCAATAATCAAAACTATGTTTATCCATTTTCTACACCAATGGTGCCAATATCTATTATTCCCCCTCAACTAAATCTAAAGTAACTATTCAGCACCCATCAAAAGCTGACTGTTATAATTCTGAACAGCTCTAAT
>NZ_JAHHPM010000421.1 GCF_024606345.1 Endozoicomonas sp. YOMI1 | reverse complement strand
TCCCCGCCTGCGCGGCCCGGCCCGATTGGGCGAGGGTTTACGACGATTTTGCTAAACCTACAACAATAAAGCGTGCAACACCCAAGGCGATCGACGATGCTTATCCGGCAGCACATTAAAACCGTGTACTCAGTGACTACTGGTCAAGGCAGCAGATACCGTCATAAATGATCCAGTGACCAGCACTCTATCTCCAGAAGTTGAGCTTGCTAAAGCATGATGTAATGCTTCAGCAACATTCTGATAGCGATTAACTGAATACCCTCGATCAACCAGCTTCTGTGCCAACTCTTGTTCAGGCAATGCCCTTGGAGACTCAAATTGGGCAACGTACCACTCATCAATGTTGCTGCTTAAGCAGTCAACAACCGCCATATAATCCTTATCTTTACACATGGCAATAACTGCTCGTGTCTTACCGTCTTCAGGAGAATCATCCAGACGCTGCTTAAGCATTTCTGCTGCCTGAGGGTTATGGGCAACATCAAGCACAACATCGATTAACTCTCCTGATTCATTTTCCATCATCAGCTTCTGGAATCGCCCGGTAACCGATACCTGTGACAAGCCTTTTCCAATAGCTTCAGTGGCAATAGGTTCTGACATAAATTGCAGCGCTTGCAATGCAGTCGCTGCATTATCAATCACCACATTGGGAACCGGCAGGTTTTCCAGCTTTTGATTTTCACTACCTGACCAATGCCATGTATTACCCATCCTTTCCAGATTGAACGCCTCCCCTCTGCAATACAGAGTACTACCAAGACGCTTGGCCATTTCAGTGATTGCCTGCGGCACCGGCTGATCACCAAATATCGCGGGTTTGCTGGCACGGAATATTCCTGACTTCTCTTTGGCTATGGCTTCAATGCTATAACCGAGGTATTCCTGATGATCGAGCGCCACCGTGGTAATTACCGACACATCCGGGTCAACCACATTTGTAGCATCCAGCCGCCCACCCAGACCAACTTCCATCAGCGCCACATCCACCTCTGCTCTTTTAAAGCAGTCAACGGCGGCCAGGGTGGCAAATTCAAAATAGGTTAGCCATGTCGTTTTTCGACCATCATTAATCTTCTCAAAAGCATCACATAGCCAGTCGTCACTGACCTGTTCGCCATTAATGCGAATTCTTTCGTTAAACTTGAGAAAATGGGGTGATGTAAATAGCCCCACCTTATAACCGGCAGCCAGCAAAATAGCTTCAAGAACCGCCAGCGTCGAACCTTTGCCATTGGTGCCCCCCACCGTAATAATGAACGGCGCGGGTTTGAGCAAATCCAACCTGTCAGCCACCAGCCGAATCCGGTCCAATCCAAAGTCAATCTCATGCTCTGGACGCGTCTCCTCCATCCAGGTTAACCACTGTGAAAGGCTTTTTTCTTTCTTTTCAAAAGAGGACAACGTCACATCTCCAGACGTATTCATTACCCACGCAGAGCGTGGGAACGAGAGAGAAAAACCGGCCTTAGGTTGGCTTCTTAAGGTGGACATTTAGCGCCTACTCCCTTCTTCGGGAAGTTAAAGACGGAAC
>NZ_JAHHPM010000420.1 GCF_024606345.1 Endozoicomonas sp. YOMI1 | reverse complement strand
TGGGGCTGGATATTCCCATTGAACAGCATTACGGGCTGATGAGTGCCGTTGCGCCGGGCTGGAAGCTGCGTATACTGCTGGCCCAGGTACTGTTTGCCGACCCCGAAATTATGCTGTTGGACGAACCCACCAACAACCTCGATATTAATGCGATCCGCTGGCTGGAAGAGATCCTGAAGCAGCGTAACTGCACCATGATCATCATCTCTCACGACCGTCACTTCCTGAACAGTGTCTGTACCCATATGGCGGACCTGGATTACGGCAAGCTGCAGGTGATGCCCGGTAATTACGATGAGTATATGACCGCAGCCACCGCTGCCCGTGAGCGCCTGCAGGCCGATAATGCCCGCAAGAAAGCCCAGATTGCCGAGTTGCAGTCCTTTGTCAGCCGCTTCTCTGCCAACGCTTCCAAAGCACGACAGGCGACTTCCAGAGCCAGGCAGATTGACAAGATTCAGTTGGCAGAGATTAAGCCTTCCAGCCGTCAGAATCCGTTTATCCGCTTTGAGCAGGAAAAGAAACTGTTCCGTAATGCACTGGTGGTGGAAAAACTGAGCCAGGGCTATGAAGAAGATCTGTTCAGCAAAGTAAACCTGATGGTTGAAGTGGGTGAGCGTATTGCCATCATTGGCCAGAACGGTGTCGGTAAAACCACATTGCTGCACACTCTGGCAGGTAAGATGGAACCGCGTACGGGTACTATCCAGTGGTCAGAAAATGCCAATATTGGTTACTACGCCCAGAATCACAGTGCTGATTTTGATCTGGATATGAACCTGTTCGACTGGATGAGCCAGTGGATGAATGAAGGCGACGATGAGCAGGTGATTCGTGGTGTATTGGGCCGGATGCTGTTCTCCCAGAGTGACCTGAAAAAATCCGTAAGGGTCATTTCCGGTGGCGAGCAGGGCCGTATGCTGTTTGGCAAACTGATCCAGCAACGCCCCAATATTCTGTTGATGGATGAGCCAACCAACCATATGGATATGGAATCCATTGAGTCTTTGAACCTGGCGCTGGAAAACTACAAAGGTACCCTGATTTTTGTCTCCCATGACCGTCAGTTTGTCTCATCGCTGGCCACCCGGATCATCGAAATCAAGGATACCGGTATTGTCGACTTCCACGGTACTTATGATGATTACCTGTGCAGTCAGGGAGTTCAGTAGGGAGCTGCCCTGATGGCAACAGGCTAAGCCTGGGAATGCGGGAGGGTTCGATGTACTGAAAGCATTCGTTGAAATCCAGTTCATACCCATGACGGTCGTACAAAAAAATTCCTGCGGACGCCCTCGGTGCCGCTGAATTTGGCGTTAGCCGTTCTAGTACACGGTTTCAATGTATTTGATGGGTTCCCTCTATCAATGACGCCCAAACTTCGTTCGTCCTGAGCGGAGATTACACACCTCAAACTCATTGAAATGGTTTACTAGATCAAGCGTCTGCATTGTGACGATCAGAACTCATGCAGATATAATAAGGAAAATTTCAACACAGCTTTTCGGATGCGCTAATGGCAACAGCAAAAGATACAGTTTGGGGGATGAGTCCTGATCGTGCGATGGCCAGGCAGCTAGCGGTTCGTGATATTCCTGCTCTGGTATACGACGCAGTGAATCTTGAAGGGGTCGCAATGACTTTACCGGAAGTTCAAACATTACTGGACGGAATTACCGTTGGTGGCCACAAAATCAGCGATCAAAATATGGCTCTGAACCAGGCAGCTGCATGGAAATACCTGTTCTCTCTGGTGGCTGAAGATCAGTTCACTTTTTCAAAGGATGTTGCCTTATCTATCCATAATATTGCAGGGGCAGAAGAAGCCTTAGAGTGGGGCGCTTTTCGCACTGGTAACGTAACGATTAGTGGATCAGAATATGAACCTCCCTCATCCAGAGAGCTTGATAATGTCTGGGCTGAGATTGAGTTGGAAATTGCTGGTTGTAACGATGTCTATGATTTGGCAATAACTGCTTTTCTGAGAATGGCAAGAGCACAGTTCTTCTGGGATGTGAACAAGCGCATGGGACGATTCATGATGAATGGTATTTTGCTTTCACATGGGTTTCCAATTATCAATGTGCCAGCAAAACGTCAGAAAGAGTTTAACCAGTTAATGCTCGACTTCTATGCAACAGCAGACATGACTGGGATGAATAAATTTCTGAGATCGTGCCTCAACGGGAAAATCATAGATAACTTCAAACCCGACCAATTGAACGGCTAAATCGGCTAAGGGCTGGTCTTTCTCCAGCCCTCCCTGAATAAAGACTGTGCCAACTATCACACTGGAATATGCGCCTGAATGCCGGGGATATGTGAACTCCGGTTTCTTACTGAACAGGTTGCTTTTTCTTCTTCGCCCCGGTATTAAGTAGCATTTGCACGCTGTCCAATTGATGGTTTGGCAATACCCGGATTGGCTGCCAGTAACCGCCGGAACTCCTCCGTATTTCCGGAACGACAGACTTGCAGTGGCAGAGCTTCGCAATGAGGTTGGCAAGAGCGACTGTCATTACTGGGTGCTGTTTCGGTCACAGGCAGCAATGGTAAAGCCAGCTGTTGATACGGTTGACAGATGCGCTCATGTACCGGCTGCTGATCAGGCCCCTGGAAAATTCCTCCGGGGGATAAGTGGTGACGACACAGAACAGGCGCTATTTTCCGGTTGCCGAAGCCCAGCGCGCCTTCATCAACGCAGTTACTGTATATCGGTACACCAGAAGCAAATGTATTGATCAATGGTTCCATAGGGGCCTGCTGTTAACTACCAAAGCTTTCGACTGTTCTACGACCGCAAACAAACTTCATAACTTCGACAAGCTTGTATGTTTAACCTGTCTCAGTACTCAGGATGATCGGTACTCAGTGATGTTTTCCTGCTTGCCTTTTCCGTAAATTCAACAGGTTTTGCTGGCCAGTGTAGTTGAATTTAGCAAGTTCTCAGATTGTTTTCAGATTAAGTATTAAACGACGATTTTAATTTATACAGGTCAATAATTAACACAGATAAACCCCCGGCTATGCCGGAGGTCATTTACCTTTCAGCAGTTACCCCTGTGGCAGCGGCAAGAAATTCAAGACGTGTTGTCTGCACTGATAAGGGATTGTCTTGGAATAAGTTCTGCATTTGGCTGGGATTTGTTAAGGTTGCTGGCTGCTGGCTGTTAGCCGCAAAAGTACAAGCGGCCTGTTTTTTTCGGGCAGCGGGTGGCGGGCAGCGGGCAGCGCTTACTGAAATGTCTTAAATGACAGTTCCTATCCAGAAGGCTTGTTCCCATGCAGATCTTGGCAACCTGTGCTGATAAAGTGTTTGTTCACTTTGAAGATCCCGGATAACGGTTATCCCTGGCCTGCTGGATGGCTTTTTCCATATCCGATGAAGGCACCGGTGAGGGTGCTTTTTCTTTACGCCGTTTATGTTGGAACTCCTGACTCAACCCTTTGGCGTCTTTTCGGGGAACCAGCATCAAGTCAACCCGGCGGTTTAATCCTGAATCCGGATTCAGCCCCGGAATAGGCCGGTTAGTCCCCATGGCTGCTAATAACAGTATCTGATCTTCCGGCACTCCGGTAAAAACAATGACTTCCCTGACCGTTTCGGCCCGTTGTCCGGCAAGCTCCCAGTTTACCCGGCTGGGTTCTGTCGAATTTTTAAGGTCAGAACCAATCACACCATCGGAGTGCCCGGTAATAATGATTTTGAAGGGCAGTTTTGCCAGAACCCGGGCGAGGGCGATAAGAAAATCTTCATAAAATGGCACCAGCTGCTTGCTTCCCGGTGGAAACATGGGGCCGGCTTTATCCTGAACCAGTGTCATAAGAATCATCCTGGGCCAGGTCCGCAGCTGAATGTCTTTTGCCGCACCGGCCTGTTCTTTCGACAGTTTGGATAATCCGAGCACAATGGCAGCGATGCCCTCGGCACTGGCAGAGCTATGACCGGCAATCTCCATACCCGTCATACCGGAGGGCTTTGGCCGTATCTGCACTGGTATTCCCGGTAATATCGAGCGCTCTCCCTGCATCTCCACCGGCGAGTTACTGCTAACACGGTTGAGAAGACCCGGGTTGGAAAAATAGGTGGCAATGGCTTCCTTTTGCACGGGGGTGGTGGCGGCCACCAGCCAGAGCACCAGGAACAGGGCCATCATGGCCATGGCAAAATCGGCAAAAGCCACTTTCCAGCTGCCGCCATGGTGTGCATTGTCGTTGGAACCCCGTCCCCGACGGACAACAATCGGCTGATCGCTATCTGAAGCCCTGGCCATTAATGGGTAGCCCTCAGGGATTGCAGCATATCCTCCAATTCCGGGAATGTAGGGCGTAACTCTTTATAAAGCAGCCGCCGCCCGGAATCCACGGCGGTAATCGGTGCCAGCCCTGAGTGGCTGGCAAGCAACGTCATTTTGACACATTCAAACGCCAGCATTTCACACTGCTCGGTGCTTTCCAGCGCTGCCGCCAGGGGGCCAAAAATACCGTAGCACAGCAATATACCCAGAAAGGTACCCACCAGCGCCGCTGCTACCTTGACCCCGATCAGCTCTACCGGCCCATCCATCGCACCCATAGTCACCACGATGCCCATCACCGCGGCCACAATACCAAAGCCGGGGCAGGCATCAGCAATACTGTTCAGTGCTTTTGCCGGGCGTTTCAGATCCTCTTCAAGGGTTTCTATCTCGCTTTCCATCAAACCTTCAAAGGCATGTCCGGGCATACTGCCCATACCGGTAATCCGTAAATTATCGGTGATAAAATAGAGCAGTCGTGGATGGGATATGATGCGCTGATAGCTCTGAAACAGCTCACTGCTTTCCGGCGTTTCAATATCGTCTTCAATGGCGCTCATGCCCTTTCGATGTCGGGTTTCAATCAAGCGGAACATCAGGGCCAGCAAATCCATAAAGAAGGCTTTGTCGAACTCTTTATTTTTGATCAGTACGTATTTCAGATGAGTGAGGGTCATTTTCTGAACAGTGGCCGGGTTGGAAATCACAAAAGCACCGATAGCGGCACCAAGGATGATAACAATCTCAGGGGGTTGCCACAGTGCCAGCAGCTTGCCACCGGCCATGACAAACCCGCCAAAAACACTTAGAAACAGGATGGCAAAGCCAGCGATTCTCAATAGCATGCAAAACCCGGTACGTTGTTAATAGCACTGGTTTAGGAACTGTCCTGCAATAACTTCCACATTTCCGATGTTATCCAATAAAGACAAAACCTTGCTTGCCACGGAGGCACGGAGAAAAGAAAAAATCTTTTCCTCCGTGACTCCGTGGCAAAAAAGAGGAAGTTATTCCGGGACAATTCCTTGAGTGATTACTGAATCACCATATTAATGATAAAGACATCCTCTACCCCCTTAATAAGTGATAGCCCTGTCCTGTGACGAACCGTATTCAGAAGCTGTTTCCGTAATACCTCTCGGTTTTCCGGGATCATCACATCCTCTAATGTCCAGGATGACAGCTGGTCAAGCATGGCATTGAGAATGACCGGTCGATTCTTTTCCATTTGTTCAAAGCATTTGCTTTTTCGGGTCATGATAGAAACGGATAACTGCATATAATGGAGTTCATAGGTTTCATCATTGACCAGATTGACGATCATATCTTTAAACGACAGATATTGTGCAGGTCCCGGTGAAGCCGCAGTGGGCACTGGTGATACTGAGTCGTCATCCTCCCTGAAAAAAAACCAATACGTTGCACCACCAGCAATAGCAAGCATGACAACCCCTGCCAGGATAAGAGCGATGAAATTAACCACGCCACGCTGCACTGCTGGCCACTGAGCACAAGCACTGTTCTTTATGGTACGGTCATCGTCGTCAGTCTTCATATTCATAGGAAAGCACTGTTTTAAACAATGGCTAAATATGCAGATCAATAAGCGCCACACCAGAGTGCCGCGATAGTGCAATGGGTGACCGATACGCTTGTGAGGTTTGGGGTGCTAAAGCCAAAAGATCTCCTTCTGTCCCAGAAAAATATGACCTTGCTGCCAACTCTTCGGCCAACGGATGCTGCCTTCCCCGGCCTGACCCGGAATGATCAGGAGTGGTTAATGAGAATGCTATTTTCAGCCCGGACTCCGTTGCTGAAGAACCACCGGGCTCTTCTTTATTCACAGCATTATTCACTGAATTACCGGGAATGTGCATCTGCTGAATGCTGTCGCTGACCAGCTGGTGCAGTGTAGAGGAACAGCTTTCAAGGGCTGGCAGAGACTGCTGGCTGGCTTGCAGATTCACGGTGACCTCGCTGTTATGGCGAGTCATCACCACCTGCACCGCACCCAGTCCGGGAAACTCGGCAACGGCCCGGGCATAACGATTTCCGCCAAGCATCAAACAATTTTGCACCGGGGCTGTTACCGTCAACCCGTTGGGTTGAATTGCGGACGATTGATTTCCGAGTGATTGATTTCCGAGCAGTGGCTGGCGGACGCTGGCAGGCTCCAATCTTTTTAGAGGTGTATCCGATACATCGGCTGTTGCTGGCTGTGTGGTTGTCTGACTTTCCTGATCGGCGGGCGGCTCCAGGGTTGGCTCTGGGGCTAAAGCCTCCTGATTCGACAGTATCCGCTTTTGTATGGGTTGCATAGAAAGCTGTGCAGACTGCCGAAGTGACTCAATCTCCATGGTTTGCTGAACGTCAGGTAACACAGCCTGGCCGGTAGCCTCTTCCCCCGGATGGTCAGGCTTAACCGGCAGCATCTCTGGCGAGTCTGGTCTCCGGGCCAGTTGATCAGACGTTGCTTGCATTAGAAGGAAAGGTTCAGGCGGGGCGGTCACTGTAACACGCTTATGCTCAGGATTCCGGGCAAAATCCTGATCAGACGGCAAGTGTTGTAAACTTAAATCCAATCCGGGTTGAGGTTGAACCGCTGGAACTTCTGCATCTGTGGACATGGCCCACTCAATTGCCCGTATGTCTTTAGGCTCCCCGGAATCTGCGAAATCCGTTGCCTTGGTGTTGGTGTAGACAGTCGATGGTAAATCAGAATGTAAAGACGGACTTGAAGCAAAATGTAAAGACGGACTCGAAGCCCACTCAGGATTTATCGGTTCCAGAGGTGCGATCATCTGCTGCAGAATTGCCTGAAACCCATCGTCTTCCGGCAGTCCGTTCTGCACCGACTCGTTTTGTACAGACAGCCGCCCGGTTATCGCCTCCCGGAAATACGAGGCTGGAAGGAATTGTCCCTGAATAACTTCTTGCCACGGAGACGAGGAAGCACGGAGAACAGAAAAAATCTTTTCCTCCGTGACTCCGTCACTCCGTGGCAAAGTTCTTTCTTGGCTGGATAGCATCGGAAATGCGGAAGTTATTTCAGGACTGTTCCGTCGTGCGTCGATCACACGTTCAGTCTCTGTGCCAACTGTCTCAATATTCATAAAAGATGGCTCTCTGTTTACGATAAACAGGCAGGCTCTTTCATCGCCCTATTCACCCCATGGCATGGTCAGGGAAACCGAACTTTCTGCTTATGGCTGTTTGGAATGATTACCCTTCAGGAACTGTCATTTAATAGACATTTCAGTAAGCGCTGCCCGCTTCCCGCCACCCGCTGCCCGAAAAAAACAGGCCGCTTATGCTTTTGCAGCCAACAGCCAGCAGCCAGCAGCCAGCAGCCAGCAGCCTTAACAAGTCTCAGTCATCTGCCTTTGCTGTATGGCCAGCTCATCCCAGGCACCTTTAACGGTATTGATCATAGACCAGGCGGTTTTCAGGGGAGCCGTGTCATTATCAGCGATCACGGATGTCAGACATGCAAGGCAGTGGTCATATAATTCAAGCAGCCGGGCGGGCAGTTCATTAGCCGACGGGGGCTGACCTTGCTGATTGTCCACCATGGCAAGGGCCTGGTTTCTTAATACCATCAAAATAGAGAGGGCGTGATGAATCCGCTCTCCACGGGCGGCACTGTCACCACTGTTGATATGGCCGTGGCAGCGGTCCAGGTCATCCAGGAATAATTGGTACAGCAGGGCGGTCTGCTGGAAAATACTCTCTTTCCGGGCCAGGTGCCCGTATTGATGACGGGTGTACTCAGTGGCTGGAGACTTCATAATCGCCCCTTATTGCCGGTGGTGAAAGTCAGGTCACGCAGGTCAAATAGTGTCAACATAGGTCAGGTTCCGGTTCATACGCTGTACCGTTTGCTCCATATTTAAAAACTGCTGGTTGGTGCGCTGATGAAGTAATTGTCGTCTCGTCTCCAGGGCATACTGGTCCGACGCCAGCCGTTGCAAATCCCGGGAGAGATAACTGATCCTCGATATTAAAGGGCCACTGCCCGATAACAGCGTGTCCATTTTCTGAGCCAGTGCCAGCACCGGCTTTTCCCGGTCCGACAGAAACTGCAGGACCGGGTAGGGCATGGCATTCAGCTGGTGACGGAACCAGGCTTCATCCAGAGACCATAAACCGTTGCGCTCAGTACTGACCCCAAGATCCAGTAAACTGGTGATCTGCTCTGAAATGCTTAACCCGGTATCTGCAGACCTGGCGTTGACCAGCTTACGCAACTGACTGCTGATTCCCCTCAGGGAGGCGGGCGTGCCCGCATCAATCTGGAGGCCCTGGCTGTCCCTGGGGTCACTGGTTTGCAGCAGGCTATTGCAGTGATTGACAAATTCCGACATTGCGCTAACCAGTGCCTCAACATCCTGACTAACCTCAATATATAACTGCCGGTCAGGGTTCGCCTGTTTCAGGGTCAGGCTCAGCCCGTTAATGGCCGGCTGGTTGACATTGCCGGGCAGATATAGCGTTACGCCGTTGATACTGACCAATGCATCAGCCGGAGCCACCTGTTCTGACATACTGTCCGCCAGGTAGGCACCGGTTCCGGTGCCACTGAGCGTCATACGAAGATCGGCCCCTTTTTCTGCACCGGTCAGCAGCAGCTGTTGCCCCGCCTTGCCGTTAATGACCGTTGCCCGGACTTTCCCCTGAGTACTCAGCTGAATGGATTTGGCGATGGTGGCCAAAGTACTGTTGGCAACAATATTAACCGTCCAGTGCCCACCGTTAAGAGCAAGATCCAGCGTACCTGCTTCCTTAAAGGCGGTATCTCTGGCAAATGGCGGACTGGCCATAATTTGCGGCGAGGCCAGCTGATGAACCGACAGCTGATAACTGCCGGGATCAGGACGGCCCCTGACGCTGACGCCAACCCGGTCGGACTCACTGGAAACCGCAACCCAGCGGCCAAGACTGTGGCCATTGCCATTCACATGGTGACTGTTGAGACTGGCTTCCTGAACCAGCGCCCGGGCGGAGTGCTGCAGGTTACTGACCGCCTGATAGACCGACACCATCAAATCCTGCTCCCGGGACAGCTGATTTTCCCGCCGTTTCAGGGCATTTTCCGAGGGTGCCATGTCGGCATTGACCACAGCATCCACCACAGTCCCCAGATCAAAACTGCCTTGGAGTGGCGAAACAGTATTCATTCAATGATTCATCACTGCAACAGAGCCAGGACTTCCTGCTGCATGGTGTTGGCCCGGTTCAGGCCGGACATACTGGCTTGTTTCAGCACCTGGTCCCGGGTCAATTGGGACATTTCGCTGGCATAGTCAGTATCTTTAATCCGGCTTCGGGAGCCCATCATATTCTCGCGAACGCTCTGAAGGTTGTATATGGTGTGCTGGAAGCGGTTTTGAATGGCGCCCAGTGTGCCGCGGTTGGAATCCACTCCGGCTATCGCCTGATCAATGATTTTGATGGCTAGCTGCGCACCAGCATAATCGGTGATATCGATGGAATCTATCGACATTTTAACCGGGTCACCCTTAGTACCAGTGATAGCAGTGTTGGGCGTTTTCAATAAATCGCCAGTGCTGTTTATGGTATAGGTGGCGTTTTTATCCAGACCGTCCCACTGGATATCACCCACGACTTTCATAGGAGTGCTCGTAATGTCCGTTGATGACGAACCCTGAGCAGCACCTGCATAATCCAGTGGCTGGGCAGTGGCAGTGAAGGCAAGCGTTTTAGAACCTGAACTTGCTTCTGTAGCTATTGCCTTCAGGGTCATATTCTGACCACTGGAATCAACCAACGTTATTTTAGGGCTGTGTGCCGTTGTGGAATCAACCGTTGCTTCAAGCGTTTGCGAATCCAGCAGTTCCTCCAGTTTATTTACGGCTTTAGCAATAGTATCAAGATTATCCGGCGTTTTGTATTCCTTGCCATTCACGGTAAGAGTAATGGTGTCGCCTGAGTCCCAGGTAGTGGTACTTCCGGCTGATAAGACCACTTCTGCCGATGTCTTTGCCTGTCCGCTTATATCGGATACCGCACTTGTTACCTTACTGGCAATGGCTTTGGCGCTATCCCCGGCCTCTATGGGAATAATGCTTTCATTGCCATTAACCCCGACCGTCAGGCTCTGTTTTGCAATCTCGGTTGACCCCGGCAGTTCCAAGCCAGTAAATGTAAGCTTTGCCCCATCCATACCAATGTCTTTGCCGCTGACACTCTTGACATTGACGGTAATAATCTCATTGGCGTAGGCACCCACCTGAATGTTCTTGTTAACGAACGAGCCATCCAGCAACTTCTGTCCGGCAAAGGTGGTGGACTCGGCAATCCGGTTCAGTTCCGCCACCAGCTGTTTCAGCTCCCCGTTCAGGGCAATCCGGTCATCTCTACTGTTGCTATCACTGGCGGACTGTACGGCCAGGTCCCGCATCCGCTGGAGCAGAGACGCGGTTTCCGTCATGGCACCTTCCGCCGTCTGGGCAATAGAGATGCCGTCATTGGCATTTCGCACCGCCACACTCAAGCCATTAATTTGTGAACTCATCCGGTTACTGATCTGCATCCCGGCAGCATCGTCTGCGGCACTGTTGATGCGATAACCGGTCGAGAGCCTTTGCATCGCTGTATCAAGACCGTTCTGGGCCCGCTCCAGACTGATCTGGGCTTGCATTGACGGAATATTGGTGTTGATACTGATGGCCATAACAGCCTCCTAGAGATAATCAAATAATGACAGGTTCGCTACCTCGGAAAGCCCTTTAAGAGCGGCTTCATACTGTACTTTCTGCAGATTCAGATGGCTGATGGCACTGACATAATCCAGATCACCCAGCTGACCCGCCTGCTCCTGAAAGTACAACCTGGCCTGGTGATGATCACTGCGAATACCGTCCAGTGCTTTCATCCGGGTTCCCAGGGCGGCATGAACGCTGCCAGCCTGATTTTGTGCCTGATCAAGCTGTACCAGGCAACCGGCAAGCAGCGTTGACAGGTTGGCGGGTGGAGCCTGAAGTGTCTGCGCTATCTGACCGAGCATGATGATTACATTAAAACCTGATCCACCGTCGTTCACAGTAAAGCACAAAGATTCAGCACTGTCCGTAGACGACATTGTTATATCAGAGGCGATTGTTATTTGCCGAATGTCGTTATTGTTATTAAAAACAAACGATTCACTGCCATCACTGGCGGTGGCAACAGCCACCGGCGGTGTGCTGGTCCGGGAACCGGAAAACAGGTAATAACCTTCGGCATCACGACTGTTTAACAGCCCGATGATGGCGTTTCGCCACTGCACAACCTGCTGCCCGAGGGTAGCCAGGTCCACCGCTGCCAGCCCGGGGTTGTTGGCCTGCAGCACCAGCGCCCGGATATCCTGCAGGTAGCCGGTATAACTCTGCAGCAGGGTATCCTCCAGTTGCAACTGGGCGGTCAGGGCAGTAATGGAATCCAGGTAATGGTTCGTCTGGCTGATCTCCCGGTGCACACTCTGCAGGTGCGTCCAGCTGCCCGGTGCCCTGGCTGGTTGGGTCATCTGTTTGCCCGTGGCCACCTGGTTCCAGCCTTCCAGCTGGCGCTGACTGATGTTCTGCAGATCCTGCAAAACCGTGGCCTGCTGTTGTGCTGTACTTACCCGCATCGGTCTCACCGATAAGCTGCCAGCAATTCATCGATAATCATCTGACTGGCTCGTAACAGGCGTGCATTGGCCTGGTAGAACTGCTGGAATCGCAGCAGGTTAGCCGCTTCTTCATCCAGATTAACACCGCTGAGACTCTCCCTTTCTGCCACTGCAGCCTGATATAAACTCTGACTGGTTTTCTGCTGTCGTACAGCAGAAGCCGTCTGGTTAGCAACAGACGACTGAAGAAAAATATTAGCTTCCAGTATATCGGGAGAGTTGGCAGAATCACCATTTAAACAGCCAAGCAGTGTCAACAGATTCCGGTTGTCGCCGGGTCCTGAGTCTTGTGCCGCAAACGCCAGCTGCTCAGGGGCGTTAAGGACAATGCTCAATTGTGTGGCTTCATGGCGCCAGGGTGTCAGCAGGAACTGGTCATTGATAGCCGGTGTTCCGGTCAGGTGAATGGTAAGGCCATCAATGGTAAAAGGCGTTTCTGCCGTCAGGTTACCACTGAATGATTGCCCATCTGACCGTCTGGTTACACGACATTGATCAGAAGCGGTAAATACCAGCTGGTATTCCGATGGGACCAGCTGTGAAATATCGCCGATTGCAACGGTCAATGCCTCCGTTCCTGAAACCGTTTGCGGCAGGACCCGCTGCTGTATAGCCGATGGCGAGTTGATATCCTGAAACAGTGACGTACCTTTATTACCGGCCAGATCAACACCCAGCTCCAGCTGTGAGTTCACTTCCGAGGCCAGCACCACCGCCAACCGCCCCAGCTGATTGATGACCGGCATCAGCCCATCCCGATGGAGCGTTTGCAGCCCTGCCAACCGGCCCTGCTGCGGTGTGACCGGAACAGCGACGCCCGGGATATTGACCATCACATCGGGGCTCATTGGGTCTACAGCGTCCGGTTTGATACTGAGGTCAAAATACTGCGGGCCAATGATCAGAGGAATCGCCCCCTGGCTGGATGGAATCACCAGGTTAACGGCGTTATTGCTGTTGCGATAAACTTCCACCGATACCTGTTCAGACAACTGATTAATCAGGTTGTCCCGTTGGTCCAGCAGGTCCGCACAGTTGCCATCGCTGCTTTTATTATCGGAGCTATTAAGTTCGATAATTTGCTTATTGAGATCAGCAATGGCCGCACCCAGCCGATTGGCCTCGGTGATCACATTGCTGATCTGACTGGTCTGTTGTTGCGAGAGGACCTGCAGCTGCTGACCCAGGGTATGAAAACGGTCCACCAATTGTCCGGCACTGCCCAGCCATTGCTGCCTGAGGGGCATAGACTCCGGGCGTGTTGCCAGTCGTTGCAGGTTGCCAATAAAGCCATTGAGCACATGGGTTAACCCGGTATCTTCGCCACCGAACAACTGATCCAGCTGCACCATGGGTATGGCAAAGCTGTCTGCCATTGACTGGCTGGCAGTGGCGCGAAACACCTGGTCATCAAGATAGTCGTTCGATACCCGCATCAGATAAAGTACTCTGACGCCACCCAGTTGATTCAGCAAACCGCCCCAGTGGCTCAGTTGGGTCATCAATATGGGCTGTCGCCGACTAAACCCGGGGGTTGCTGCATTGGCAATGTTATGGGCGGTATTACTTAACAGAATATCGGCAGCATTCACCCCGCTGAGCCCGATATGGTTGACGGTCATGGCTGGTCACCGGACAGTTTTTCCGTCAGCCGGTCTGCCAGACACTGTGCCAGCAACGCCCCGGCCAGTTCGTTCTGAAACAGCGATGCCGTGCCTTTGTGCTCTTTGCCGGAGAACACTCCTGAGGTTTTCTGCAATTGACGGGTCACTTCCCCCAGCAACACCCGCATAAAGTCGTTGGATGATGCTTCGGAAGCACGGTTGTTGCCGGTGACCGGCCTGCTGGCCCCCGCATCAAGGGGTAGGGTGGGGTGGGTGAGGTGGGATAGTGGCGTGATAACCATGGCAAAGTTCCTTACATGATAACTAGCTCACCCTCCATGGCTCCAGCTTCATGGATGGCCTGGAGAATTGAGATCAGTTCATTGGGCGTCAGTCCGGCACTGTTCACCACATTAACAATGTCGGACAGGCTGGTGGTGGCAGGGACAATAAACATGCCACCGGTTTTTTGTATGATGTCGACGGTGCTTTGCTCCTCGATTTGTGTGGTCCCAAGGGAAAACGGGTTGGGCTGGATCACGCTGGGACGCTCCATGACTTTCACGGTGGTGGAACCATTGCTCACGGCTACCGGGCGAATGCGGACATCGGCACCAATCACGATGGTTCCGGTACGGGAATTGATCACGACGCGGGCTGGGGTGACCCCCTGGGGAACATCCAGAGTCTCCAGCATGGACAGAAACGTCACCCGGTTATTCTGTCCCTCGGGTACTGTGACTTCAATCTGGCTGCCATCCACTCCCCGGGCAATATGACTGCCAAAGTGATCATTGATAGCCTTGACCAGTATACGGCTCTGGCTGTAATTCTGTTCCCTGAGATTCAGTCGTACGACACCGGATGTTATCTCGGGAGGAATAATCGACTGCTCAATAGTGGCACCGCCCGGAATGCGCCCCACCGTCGTTATATTGATATTGATCTGTGTGCCGGTAGCGCCCTGGGCAGAAACTCCACCGACAATCACGGAACCCTGGGCCAAGGCATACACCTGGCCATCAATACCCCGTAATGGTGACGCCAGAAGAACACCGCCACGGAGACTTTTGGCGTCACCAATCGAGGAAACCACCACATCAAGCGTGGTTCCCGGGCGGGCAAAGGTGGGCAGGTTGGCGCTGATACTGACGGCAGCGACATTTTTCATGCGCGGATCACTCCCCGGGGGTAACTGAATACCAAACTGGCGCAGCATGTTGACCATGGACTGACTGGTAAAAACGGTTTGTCGGGTCTGATCGCCGGTACCCTGCAAACCAACCACCATGCCATAGCCGATCAGTTGGTTCCTGCGCACACCTTCTATATCAACCAGATCCACCAAACGTACCGCCTGGCTGGGTGGCGAAAAAACAACAGCCGCCAATAACAGCCAGGCCAGTAGGCTGTTCGACAGTAGCGCCCGTATCCAGGATGACAGCAAATTGAGGGTAAAAAACCGGTTTTGTGCGGTGAATCTTAAGGTGGACATTTAGCGCCTACTCCCTTCTTCGGGAAGTTAAAGACGGAAC
>NZ_JAHHPM010000419.1 GCF_024606345.1 Endozoicomonas sp. YOMI1 | reverse complement strand
CAGAGTGACTGATCACTTAGCCAGAAAATATGATTTCATTTGGTTAACTACTTATTCAGGCCGCGTGTTTCTCGGGGGTATTATAATACCAAAGCAATTATCAATCCTTATAGCGTGGGCTCTGTAGAGTGGTCATTTCCTGATCTCTCCTGGAGATGGGGAGCTGAAATAAATTTGTTTTCAGGAAAGTTCAAATCCTGGATATTGAGTTTTTTTGAATTTTTCATTATTAAGACTGTCTTAGACTATTTATCAATCGAGTTTTGTTATGGAAAGAAATAGTGGTGTATTACTTGGTACGCCATATGGTCTGAAGAATTATTATGATCGCCTCAACACCGATCAGAATGATTCTGTTGTTTATGGCCAGCGCAGAGTATCAAGTAGAGTATCAAATTGCCACGCTAAAATGGCGGGTATGGTTAAAGGCGGAAAAAAAACAAATAGTCAGGCTAAGTTTAATAGTCATGATCCAGAATACTGGATTCAGAAAGATATATGTACCCTGCTTGATGATAGGGGGGGACATTTAACTCCAGGATTCTTTAGTCACTCTCCTGCTCTGAACAAAGAAAATACTCTGCGAAATCGTGGGAATAATTATGTGACGTCGATGGCTGGGTTATCCCCATCTACTTCTATTGAACCATGTCTGTTGGATCAGCAAAGAGAGAACCTCTCTTCTGTGTTTCCGGAAACTACCTGCATTAGACCACAAAATTTTGAAAAGCCTTATTTTCAACCGGTGACAAATAACTTTACCCATTTATGGAATCAAAGGCAGGTATCCAATGCAAGGCCTGAAGCTGTGTTTGGTTATTTAAGCAAACCAACCAAATTATCGGGAGATAATGTTGAATCAGTCCCTGTTCACTTGACGAAAAACCTGAGTGTCGGTGAACAGTCTGGACCTGGCAGTTTTCAGAATTTCTGGCCACCGGAAGCAGAAGCATTTTCTGACTCTGTCCAATCACAGGGTTTTGCCCCCCCAAATCCCTTAGCACTTGATGTAAGTGAATCTGTTTCTTCAACCAGCCATGATGAAGAAGGACATACCAGTGCACATTGGGAGTCTACATGGGCTGATGTATACTGTGATCAACAACTTTCAGCTTTTAGTAGAAAAAAAATCCTGATTGATCATTGGAAATTACTGGAAGAGCATGCAAAGTCTCTGAAAGAAGGAAGCAGTGAATGGACTACAGCGTGGCAAAATGCTCTCAATTTTGCCTGGCAGTGCTCTGAGACAGACTATCACTTCAATTTAAATGTGGCGAAAGCTTTAACAAGACTCAAGGATATTGATCAGGCAAAAATGATTTTGCTTGATCAACTGACTAAGTGTAATGATCAGAGATATCTTTCGGGTGTTAACAAACAGTTAGGATTTTTATTTTTTAAAAAACGGAGTTATGTCGATGCTGTAAAACATTATATGCGAGGCTTTGCATCAATGCTGGATGTCCCGAATGAAACTTACTCATTTATACTCTCTTCAATGAAGCACACTATTAGTGTGTGTAAGGATCAGAAATTTGTAACTAATGCTATTTGTTGGTTCAATTATCTGAAGCCAAAGTCATTAGAAAATAAAGTAGAACTATCGAACTCTATGCTCCCATTTTTTTATGCACCTACGTCTTTTTCAGAAATATCAGAGCCTGCCATAAATAACCTGGAATCAGATCAGGTTGAATGGACCATCACTCGATGGAAGGAGCTGGAAGCCTTGGCTGCAAGCCTTACACCAGAAGATCCTCATTGGTATCAGGCCTGGACTTGTGCCATGGTCTTCGCTTTAGAGTGTGCAAAGGTGGATTATCATTTCAACCTTAATGTAGCAATAGCATTAACCCGGTTGAATCAGCTGGACCAGGCCATTGACACTCTGTTCCAACAGTTGCGTGCAGCTGAATATGCAAATGACCAACCGTACCTCACGGCCGTGAATAAACAGCTGGGTTTTATCTATTTCAGAAAAGGAGAGTATCTGGATTCTATTCATTACTATATGCGTTGCTTTGACGGCTCAAAAGCTATAGCTGACAAGCCTTACGGCTATATAACCACCGCCATGAGTGCTTTCGAGGATGGCGTAAATACTGAATTCAGGCGTTCAGCGCTTGACTGGTATCGACAGCTTTACTCAAAATCAATGGAAAACAAGTGGCTGTTCTGGAATAAACAGCCCTTCATGACAGCGGCTCCCTTTTTACCTCTGGATTCTGCATCCATGCCGTCGCGTGGCGGTGGAAAATTTATTTAAATTTCTGGTTTGTCTGGTAAATTTCACCACTGGTACATCATGTCAATGAGTTTGATATTTACAATCTCCGTTCACCCTGAAGTTGAGTCGAAGGGTGATTGGCACAGCCTTTATTCAGGGTATGGAGTTTATGTCCGTTGACTCCGCTCAGGATGAACAAAGTTATACCAATTCCGCCTTCTAAATATGATAGCGAGCAAGTCATTTTGGACAGCTGGG
>NZ_JAHHPM010000418.1 GCF_024606345.1 Endozoicomonas sp. YOMI1 | reverse complement strand
CCACAGACTATGAACTGACGCCAAGGGATCTGAAAGACATCATGGCCCGGTTCAGGCTGATCGCTGCTGATGCAGCCTGCCCCACCAGCAATGCGCAGGTATTGGCACTGGCTGACGAGGCGTGCCGTCAAAGCCTGAGTGGGCGGATCGATCAGGACAAGCGATTGGAATGGCAAGCGCTCAGGGATTACCGGTGCGGTTCCGGGCAGGTGGACAGGCAATTGCTGGACCAGCATCAGCAGGCCTTCAAACAGTTTTTTGACCAGTTGGCCCTGGTGAATCAAAAGCAATCGAAGCCTTTGGTCATCGATACTCCGGCCACCAGAGAGTACATAAAAACCTGCTGGCAATTTCTGCAACTCAGGGAACCGGCAAGAGTTGCCATGGTGGTGGAGGGTACTGCCGGGTGGGGTAAGGATGCACTGTTACTGCTGACCCTGACCACCTGGCAACAGCAAACCGGTAAAGGCTATCAGCACCTCAATGGGACACCGGACCGGTTTAACCAGTTTGTGCAGGCCTTTAACCGTGCCTGGCGTCTCGGTGAGGTGTTCGTGGTCAGTGAACTCAATATTATTCCTTCCGGGCCATTGGAAGAATTCCTCAATGACCGCTTGCCGCTGCCTCACAAGGATGGGTTCAAATTGATCGGTACCATTAATCCGCCCACCTATCCCGGACGGACGGCATTCCCGCCGTCATTGACCAGTCGATTTACCGGCGTTCATATCAATCAAGATGTTCTTAAGGACTATCAGCTCAGGCTGCAGGCCATGGGTGTATCAGACGTACTCAGTCAGTGGTTGACCGCTTGCGCCAATGCCATCAATGATAACTTACGGGAGAAACGCATCCCCCTTGAGCTGACACTGCCGCAGATGCTTGAGGCCGCCGATCGATTGACCACCATCTCCATGAATCAGTGGCCTAATTGTCTGTGCCGGGAGTGGCAACCCTATCTGAAAAGCTGCACATCTTCATTTGCATGGCCCTATATTCCTGTGCAGTCATCAGAACCTTTGCAGTCATCAGAAAAGGGATCTTCCAGAGGTTCGGCCACTGAATCACCGGAGACTTTCAGCCTGGGCCCCCCCCCCCTGGTGTGTCTAACGAATATCAGGTAACCAGGTTTTTCCCCGGTAAATGGGATACCAGGCTGTATCGGCTAAAGCTGCTCACAGTCAGTGTGACAACTGACCAGAATTTAGTGGAAAGCCCGTTGCCAGATCGTCCTGTTGATCAGAGCTTTCTTTTGCCCTTTTTAGCTGGGCGTAGCAATCTGAACATCGGTGAAACCCCCGGGCACCTGATACTGAAACCGGGCAGCGAATGGCAGCCATTGCCGTCGCTGACCCCCGCCGACCGGTTGACCGGCCTGCGAACCATTCCGGCAGAGGCACCGCTGGAACTGGCACAGGACAACCCAACTGGCCAGTACTTTGCTCGTTCCCGGTTAACCGAACCGGTGACGGTGGATTTTATTATCAAACCCGATCAGACCTACTTTATGTCGTTAACTGCTGCCGACCCCATCGAAACGCAACCCCGGCGATGCCCTCCCCTGATCAAAGTACATCTGGATCAGGAGGTTTTCACCCGGCAGCCAACGCACTTCCCGGGCTACCGGAAGTTGCGGGAAATAGGGGAGATAAGGAATCTGTCCAAACGGCTGCTGGCCCTGGTCGGTTGGTTCAGAGGTTTTTCTTACGACCATAATTTTGTTGAAACCGGCATCAGCCTGGTCAAGCGATTGTTGCAGGAGCAGCAGGGAACCTGTCGCCACCGTGCATTTCTGTTTCAATTACTCTGTCTTTACTGGGGTATTGAAGCCCGAATAGTAAAATCGGACTCACATGCTTTTATTGAGGTCAGATCCCGCAATGAGTGGCGACTTTGTGATTTATGGGGTACCAGCAACAGCACTGTCAGTTACTCATCAGAGCCGGAATGGGACAGTATTTACCGGTCAGCGCCAGTGCAGCCAGTTAACTCAACTTGCGGACGGGTTACAGGCAGAAATGCCTCCAGCTGGAACCGGATCTTCTCACTGGTCATCTCTCTGTGCCAGCAATGGCAATGTCCTCATTACGCACTACCCCCGGAGGCCAAAAGCCTTGTCAAAGACACTGTTCTGGAAGAGTTCCGGAAAAATTTCCGTCACATCCCCATGGGCAGGCACTCAGAACGATTTTACTTTGTGCCGTCAGTAGGGAAACTAAGTTTCTCTGCATTTGATATTGCTTACCATCTAGCGCCGGAACAGTATCTGCTGGCGGCCAGACACGCCATTGACCATTTTTTTACCCTTGCCCCTCCTGAAAAGAAAGCCATTATTGACTGGAGCCACTGTATGCTCATCTGGTCAAAAGACTATCAATCGCCAAAAGAGCATTTTTTCTGTCAGTGGTCGGAGTTTGCCTGGCAACTCTATCTGCAAAGCCCGAATGATTTTCCCGTTCTTTCTGTTCAAAGCCTGCAGGCCATTACCCGATTCAATTTTGATCATAATGGTAAGGCAGAAAGAATATGCCAGCGCCTGTTCCGGGTTGAGTCCATCAACAGAGCCCAGCTGGAAGCTGTCAGCGACACTAAGGCCGACAGTTTTTCCCTGCTGTTCGACTGGGAAACATTGCCACAGGTGCCTGTTACCGAGGTTTATTGGAGCCATTCCTCCCGTGGTAAACCGGATA
>NZ_JAHHPM010000001.1 GCF_024606345.1 Endozoicomonas sp. YOMI1 | reverse complement strand
ATAGCCCCGCTATTCTCCTCAGAATCAGAAATTTTTATCCTCAATTTCTCGCAATCCTCGCTACGGGGTCGCCTAGACGGGCGCTATTCTCGGACAGCCTCCTAGGACAAGCTCTGTTGATATATACACCTCTCAAGCCTCAGAGGCTGTTGCAAAACTATCCGGACTCTCACGGCCCCGTGGGAATGCATACAGAACCTACGTATAAATTAGAACCCCCATTAAATTCTCATGATTCCGGGCAGAAACAGGTTGTTCCACATCTTGCAGGCCCGATATACATTCCCACGCAGAGCATGGGAACGAGGGGGGTTGGGTATTAGCGCTTTTCTGTAAGTCTGGACTTTCTTCTGATTATGAATGGGCCTCAGTCTTCTTCAGGGGTTGGCGTTGAATTTGGAGCCGGGCTTTCTTCGGGTTGTTGAGTTGGGCCGGGTACCTTGCCTTTGATGCTGGCTTCATGAAATGGGAATTCTTGACCATCTGCCAGTCGACTGATAGTGATCCCTTTTTCCACATGGGTATAATATCGAGATTCAAACTGAACTTCTTCAGCTCTGTAAGGCAGATTATTTTGCCGCTTTCTTTCATTAATTTCTTTCTGGATAGCCTTCAGCGTCTCAAGAATATCATTCAGCCTTGCTTCAGCTTGTGCAAGTCCCTGGTCTGCATTCAGCTCCCGGGCCTTATTTTTCATGGCTCCAAGCGCGTGGACGTAACAATTATAAATCTCAAGAGGCGGTTTTTGTGCAAGACCAGCACCCACTGGAATCAGTGAGATGGCTTGATGATTAGGCGGTGGGAATGTGATGGTAATGGTCAGATCCTTTGGCATATCGGGGGGTAGCTCAATATCCTTTAAGGCACTGATCATTTGTTTGGAGCTGGTATATAAACCTACACTGCCAAAACCCTTGAGATCCATAGCTCGTCTGGCAAAGACATCAAGGGCATCTCGAGCCTTGACGGCAATGTTCATTTCGCCAAAGGCTGTATAGGCCTTCTCGGCTTCTCCCAGTTGATTTTTACCCTGCTTGAGCAGCTCCTCATGGTCCAACGCTGCCAACTCTTCAGCGATTTTTCCGGGATCTCTAGCCTCAGGGGGTTGAGCTACTTCAGGGGATCCATTGACGGAAATGTGAGGGTTTACAGTTTTCACGTTGTCAGGGAAGCCCTGTGGTTGAGCCGTGGGCGCTGGTACAGGTTTACGATTCGGCTGAGCAAAATACGGCGCGGGTGGCGGTGCTAATCTGGCACCATGCCCATTGAATGTTGAAGGTGGTGTGAGTGGGTCTGTCTGCGAATCAGTTCTAAGGCCCTGAGAAGATGAGGGTGGTTGTGTAATCGGAGAAGCCATTTCAATTACCTCCTTGTGATGGGGTTGATGATTAGTGTCATACCTCTTTTGGACAAAAAAAGCCTGATTTAGTTCCGGTCAGGCTTTGAGAGAGTGATAAGAGACGAACTGGTGATGAATATTACAAACGCCGAACCTTGAACTTTCTGCCCTTAATCTTCCCTGATTCCAGCTTGTTCAGCGCAGATCGGGCATTTTCCCGTTTGACTGCAACATAGGCGGTAAAGTCAAAAATATTGATCTTGCCGACCTGGTCTGCGGGAATCCCGGCATCGCCGGTCAGCGCTCCGAGGATGTCGCCAGGGCGAACTTTATGCTTTCGGCCACCATCAATGGCCAGGGTAACCATGGAGGCTGGTGCTGGTTGTTGGTTTCCTGTGAGTGCCTTCGGGTCGCCAAATACCAGGGGAGCCTTGAGGTAGTCGCTGATATTATCCTGCTTGTACTGCTCCTGCCGGGTATGCAGGCTGAGTGCAAGACCTTTTTTACCAGCCCGTCCGGTGCGGCCAATCCGGTGAACGTGTACTTCAGGGTCCCGGCTCAGATCGTAATTGATTACCGCTGCAAGGTTTTCTATATCCAATCCCCGGGCTGCGACATCGGTAGCAATCAACAGGTTGGCGCTCTGATTGGCGAATCGTACCAGCATCTGGTCACGTTCTTTCTGTTCCATATCGCCATGCAGCACCACCGGTTTGTAGCCAGCTTCATAGAGTGCAGAGCCTACCTCTTTGCAGGTTTGCCGGGTGTTACAGAAAATCACGCTGGACTCAGGCTGATAGTGTTTCAGCAGCTTGATCAGCATGACGGGTTTGTCAGCGTGTTCGGCGTGATAGAAGCGCTGCTCGATATGCTCATGGCTATGGGTACTCTCAAGGGTAACCGCAACCGGCTGATACTGGAAACGTTCGCTTAATGCTCTGATACCGCTTGGGTAAGTGGCTGAAAAGAGGAGAGTCTGTCGCTGTTCTGGTAAATGGCCGATGATGTTTTCAATGGCATCAATAAAGCCCATATCCAGCATACGATCGGCTTCATCAAGCACCAGCGTATTGACCCGATCGATCAATAAGGTCTTTTTCCGCAAGTGATCCTGGATTCTCCCGGGGGTTCCCACAACCACATGGGCGCCATGCTCCAGTGAGCCGATCTGTGGCCCAATAGGCTGGCCACCACAAAGGGTAACGACCTTAATATTTTGCTGATATCGCGCCAGACGCCGGATTTCCCGGGCAACCTGGGTTGCCAGCTCTCTAGTGGGGCAGAGAACCAGTGCCTGACAGCCAAAATCTCGCTGTTTCAATTTGACAATCAAGCCAATGGCAAAAGCCGCCGTTTTGCCGCTGCCGGTTTTGGCTTTGGCAATGACATCCTTGCCTTCCAGGATTTCTGGCAGGCTGGTCTGCTGAATGGGGGTCATTTCACAGTATCCCAGATTGTCGAGGTTTTGCAGCAGGGCATCGGGCAGGGATAGATTGGTAAAGTGGGGGGACGCTGTGGTGGTAGAAATAGGTGCAGTCAAATCAGGCTCTTGGCGTGTGCCATGGTACAGAATAGGTAAATGATTATAACAGAGTCTACCCTTAATGACGGTGAATCATTACAGCAGTTGATCAGAAACCCTGCTGTTTGATGGGCTTCCAAAGCTCAATTCTCGGTATCAACCGATTTACGGTTGAATTGACTATTAATTTTATCAAATGCAATGGAGCAAATCATGAAATCAGGTTCTCCGGAATTGCTTCCAGGGTCTGCGCGTCAGGAAAGTACTCAGGAAAGGAAGCCACTCTTCTGGCTCGCAGGACTTCTGATTGGCATTGCATTGCAGCTATTAACATTACTGGTTGACCCTCCAGCCGGAATGAATGAGATGGCCTGGCGCTGTGCTGGTCTTGCCATGATGATGGCGGTGTTCTGGTCGGTCGAAATTCTCCCGACGGCCATTACCGCACTGCTACCCCTGATTTTGTCGCCAATGCTTGGTTTGGCCAGCATTGATAAAGCGGCTGCTCCCTATGCACATCCGGTAATATTCCTGTTTATGGGCGGTTTTGTTCTTGGCCTTGCCATGGAACGCTGGAATCTGCACAGCCGTATAGCCCTCAGAATCATGATGATTATGGGCACAGGGGAGAAGCGACTGGTGCTGGGTTTTATGATTGCTACAGCCCTGATCAGTATGTGGGTTTCCAATACGGCAACCACGATCATGATGTTACCTATCGGTTTATCCGTTATCACCATGATTCGACACCAGGGGAAGATGAGTCATGGTTTTCCTGTCGCTTTGTTGCTTTCCATTGCTTATGGGGCTTCGATTGGTGGCTTTGGTACCCTGATCGGTACGCCTCCCAATGCATTGCTGGTCGCTTTTCTCCAGGAGCAGTACGGTATACAGATTGGTTTTGCCCGCTGGCTGATCATTGGCCTGCCAGCATCCATCATATTGCTGGCTATTACCGGCATCTGGCTGAGCTCTTTTGGCTACCGTCTGGGTGGGGAAGAAAACCCTGTGGTAAGAGAATCTATTAAGGAGCAGCAAAAAAAGAATGGTTCAATGAGCGGTGCAGAAAAAGCCGTAACCGCGATCTTTCTGCTGACGGCTTTTGCCTGGATCGTGCGGCCCTGGCTGGGCGATATGATTCCATCACTGGCGCTCTCGGATACTATGATTGCCCTGGTTGCTACCGTTCTGTTGTTCATCTTGCCAGCTAGCTGGAAAAAGCTTGAGTTTCTGATGAGCTGGAAAGAGATGCACCGCCTTCCCTGGGATGTGTTGTTATTGTTTGGTGGTGGCCTCAGTCTGGCGGCGATGATTCGAAGAACAGGGCTTGCACAGTGGATCGCCGGATCATTAAACATCTTTGGCGACATGCCCGCTTTGCTGGCCATTGCCCTGGTTGTGAGCATTATTATTTTTCTGACCGAAGTCACTAGTAACACAGCCACAACCGCCGCCTTCCTCCCTCCCTTGGGAGCTTTGGCTATTTCATTGGGAATGGACCCTGCTATTCTTGCCATCCCTGCGGCTATTGCCGCCAGCTGTGCCTTTATGTTGCCTGTGGCGACACCACCCAATGCCATAGTTTATGGCTCAGGAATGCTGTCTATTCGACATATGGTGCGCAGTGGTATGGTGTTGAACCTTGCGGGCATTGTGATTATCACGCTGTTGAGCCACTGGCTGGTGGAATTTATTATTTAGTTTCTTCTTTATAAATTCTTAAACCTCTGGCCTGATAGTTTTCATGGCTGAGGATATCATACTCATATCATTAATGGATTTAATTGCTTGATTTTGTCTAAGAAAACTGTTTTTAAATGTCTATAACCAGCGGTGGTCTTTAAGGATAATTTCTTCAGGTGTTTTCAATGTATATGCTAAATAATGTTTTGATCAGTTGTTTATAATTAACAAAATGACTAAATAACAGGCGGAAAATTATGAGAATATTTTATGGGGCAATAATTGGATTATTCTCTCTGATGTTTATATCAACATGGGATCATCCTGTTTTTGCAGGAGAAGATAGCTGGTCCAGTAACTATAAAAACCCTGACTACTTCACTGCTCATCATACCCCCGATGCTTCTGATCAGAATGTCACAATTATTAAACCTGATGACAAATCAGTAAAAGGGTTTATTTTCGAAGTCAATAATCATCACCCTGATATGGATATAGAGTTTATTAAAATTCCCTACAGCCAGTATTTTTCCAGTATCGGAATAGAGATAAAAGATATCCTGTCTTCACAGGATACCCATATATTTTATTTGATGAAAACCGATGATGACCCTCTATTCTATACCAATTTCAGTCGGGTAATTTCCTGGTATTTAATGAATAGAAGGGATAGCTCGATTGTTATCAGACCGATTATCGACAATGAAGAGCTGATACCACAGCGAGTGCTGGTTATGGATCGGCCTCAGGTGATGGTGGGCGATACGGGGGCTGAATTCAAAGATCCGGAAGAGGTGATTATTGATGGCTATCACATTCATATGGATTATCTTGAAGGACAGGAACGCCAGGCAAAAGTATTGTTTGACCATTTCCGGAAATATATTGCCAGTGAAAGGCTGATTTACTCGGATCTTGACTGGTATCCGGCTCGCTCCAATGGCCCACATGTTCGAGCCGGTTGGGAAATAAAATTTGAGCGGGCTGGTAGCCAGCTTATGTATGATTATGGCAAAGCCATGATCTGGCTGGTGTTGAATCATGGTGATATTCCCATTTACTCCCACAGTAAAAACTGGGTATTTGGCGAAAATGAAAATCGATTAATTTCCCATCTTGATAATGCCTGGTACAGCGGTTTTCGTCCAAAACTGAATCAACGTTTTTTTTATGATCCCGGAAATAAGCAAAGTGGGCTTTATCGATGGGATCAACAGCTACCAGGTTCAAGATCTTTATCAGCAGCAGCTATCCAGTCAAAACAGCAGGAGATCATTGAATTCTGGTTCGCCGATGGAATGGAAACAAAATGGTTTAAAAAGCAGAGCGCAAACTCAGATAATTTGGATCAGGAAATAACAGAAAGATTCATGAAAGATCTGGTCTTGCTGGCCAATGGGTTTTACGATGATTGGTTGACCAGCCCAAGGGGAAAACTGGCTTATATCATTCTGGCTGACCAGTTTCCGAGAAGTATTTATCGCGGCACTCCGATGATTTTAGCCTATGATGACCTGTCCCTGCGTGTTGCCAGAACGGCCATAAAATACGGGGACGACCAGCAATTAAACTATTATGAACGACTTTTTCTTTATTTACCGCTGGTGCACAGTGAGTTATCGGAAGATCAGAGTCTGGCTCTGTCACTGTTTCAGAAATTGACGGAAGAAGTTCCTGATGATTTGAAACAGAAGTTTGATGTTCATTATAAACAGGCACTGAAACACAAAGCAGTTATTGATCAATTTTCACGATTTATCCACAGGGATAGAATTTTTGGAAAATCATCAACGGAAGAAGAGATCGAATTTATCAGAAAAATTGATGCAGAGTTTTAACCGATGCTCGATGCTGACTGGAGCCGGTTCCCGGGAACCGGCGATAGTCTCAATGATACTGCTTCAACCGCCTGGCATAGACAACGGCTTTATAACCGACAGTTGCGATAACATTGCCAGCCACAAAAAATAGAATAACCAATGCTGCATCAACGATAGTGAAGCTTGCCACCAGCTGGGTCAAACGACCAAATCCCTCTACAAAGAACAGGTACAGGTCTTTTTCACTTTTGCCGGTGATAATCTGAACTGACTGAAACATGGTGAATACCCCGATCCTCGGACAGCCTCCTGGGGCCATGGCAGTTATACCACCTGTCAAGCCGGGTAATATTGATGCGGGCCAGTATTTTCACTTATTACGATTTCATGTTTTCTTGTAAACGCAAAATATCCCGGATACACGAATCCAAATCTGATTTTAAGCTCTGATAAGCATCTTTGAATTGTGTCATGGGAAGTACATGGCTGAGTACACCGAGATCATTATTCATAAGCTGCTGTAGTTGTCTTGCCATGGTAATTTGTTCCTGAACATAAGAAGCTCTCTTTGTGTCTTGATAAAGTTTGTTATTGGCTCGAATCTCAGGCTTCATCACGGCAGTTGCCAGAAGGGATTTATCCAGGGTTATCTCTAAATTTGGTATGGATAGCAGTGTGTTAATTTTCGATTGGAAATGTTTCAGAGCGTGGGCTGCAAATTCAGCAGTAATGGTTTGTGATGAGTCAAAAACAGGGTTATCAAAAAAACTAAATTTCAAGAACTTGTTCCAGTCTTTCAACTCACTGATGATCATGGCAGGCGTACCAGTTTCTTCAATATTTGCTAATTCTCCATGCGCCAGAATCGCTGCATCCGCAATATCCTTTATTGATGAGTAAAAATCCACAATACTGTCTAACAACGGCTCAAAATATGCCATCCTGCTTCCCAGATCATAATTGCCGGGCTGAGCTGATACCGCAGGACTGGTTGCTGAAACTTGGCGCTGCTGAATAACGCTGCTTTGGGGCAGACCTGAGGCAATATTACTGGCAGTGGCTAAATATCCGTGACCGGCAGGGATCGCTCTGGTGGCAGAACCATCAACCTGGCCCGTCAAACCAGCAGATGCTCTTTGTGCCGAGTCTGAACGGCTGGTTGGGTGATAAGTTCGCATACCAGAGTTATTAAAATTCATTTTTGGTTCAATCCTCGTAAATATTAAAATAGTGTCGTTTACTATCAAACGCGATATAGCCTGACTACTCACCCAACCATTGACAAGAGTGATAATAAAAAGTTCCTTATCTCCTTATCCAGTTGGTGATGCTGACGTTGGTGCCTTGCTCAAGGCCAGGCAAAATTTTTGCCATCCCGGCCAGCAGTTGATTGCCAGCCGGTGATGTTGAGGATAAAACCCGGGAGATGAATCACCTTTTGTCTGGTCGTCAGATGGTTTGTGGAAAGAGGATTCACTGTAATCAAAAAACAGAGAAAGCCAATATTCTTTGCTTGATATTCGAATGGTGCTGGCCGATATTTCTCTGGTATGAATTCAGTAACGCCTTGGCAGGTTGCTGGTTCATTTGCGCAATACCGAACACATTATCAGATTTTGTAAACGACTTACTTTGGCGCAAAGGAATAGTCACTGTAGTCTGCGACGCTTTTTCCCATTAATTAAATAGAGCAGGACAATAAATTTGATATTTACAGCCAACATCACCATGCAGTTCGGTGACAAGCCCCTGTTTGAGGATATATCCGTCAAGTTTGGCGAAGGTAACCGTTACGGACTCATTGGTGCCAACGGTTGTGGTAAATCAACGTTTATGAAAATCCTGGGCGGAGAGCTGGAGCCAACTTCCGGTACTGTCAGTAAAGACCCCCATGAACGTATGGCGAAACTGAGTCAGGATCAGTTTGCCTATGAAAACTTCACGGTTATCGATACGGTGATTATGGGGCATGCCGAACTCTGGAAAGTAAAAGCCGAACGGGATGCTATTTATGCCAAAGCTGAAATGACGGAAGAAGAAGGTATGCGGGTTGCCGACCTTGAAGTTCAGTTTGGTGAGATGGATGGCTATTCCGCCGAAGCCCGTGCGGGAGAACTGCTGCTGGGGCTGGATATTCCCATTGAACAGCATTACGGGCTGATGAGTG